>JALSPZ010000125.1 GCA_026985675.1 Flavobacteriales bacterium | reverse complement strand
ATTCTATAAATTTTATTCCGGGAATTAATGGTGTAAATGGATTTTTGCGTTCGGGATAATCCATTACGGACATAGCACCTTGTGTATTGCCGTGATAAGCAAATTTGGCGGCAACAATTTCGGCACGACCGGTATATTTTTTGGCTAATTTCATTGCGGCTTCCGTAGCTTCGGTTCCGGAATTTACCAAATAGGTTTTGGAAAGGGGGGAGGGTAATATCTCGGCAAATTTTTTTGTAAGCTCTACTTGTGGTTTTTGGATAAATTCGCCGTAAACCATCACGTGCATATAGCGGTCTAATTGTTCTTTAATGGCTTGAACAACCGGTTCGGGTTGATGTCCAATTACATTTGCCGATACGCCTGCAACAAAGTCCAAATAAGCTTTTCCTTGGATGTCATAAATATAAGAACCTTGGGCATAATCTACTTCCAATGCCAAAGGATGAGCCGAAGTTTGTGCTTGATATTTGAAAAAATCATTCTTCATCTTCGCCTTCTTCGTTTGCACCGTAAAGAATATCCATAAATACATCCCTAGGAATGGGTTTGGCTCCCATACTTGCCAAATGTGGTGTATAAATCTGACAATCAATTACTTTAATTCCTTTTTCCTCCGAAGTTTTAGCCAAGTGTATAAAAGCTAATTTTGAAGTATTGGATTCCAAATGAAACATACTTTCTCCCGAAATGATATGCGGAAGCACTTGAACCGTATAAAGCCCTCCGACCAATTTTCCTTCATTGTTCCAAACTTCTACAGAGTGAGCATAACCCAAATGGTGCAATCGGATATAAGCCTCAATCATTTCATCATATAGCCAAGCATCTTTACCTTGACGATTATTAGCAATTGCACATTGCCGGATAACTTCTTCAAAAGCTTTGTTTTCCGTAAGTGTATATTTATTTTTACGAATAAGTGAACGCATGCTTTTGGATATTTTCACTTCGTGAGGAAATAGAACCATTCGCGGATCAGGCGCCCACCAAAGAATATCTTCATTTGCTGTATTCCAGGGAAAAATTCCGTTTTTGTAAGCTTCTATTAAACGTTCGGGATTCAAATCACCTCCATAACCCAAAAGCCCTTGACTATTGGCAAGGGAAACAGGAGGAAATTTAATCTTATTTGTCGGAATTTTAAACACGAGCAAATGTAAAAAAAATATAAATATCTTAATTTATAAAAAAAATACTATATTTACAATGAAAAAATTAATTTATTGATGAAATAGATATTTTTTAACTAAAAACAGATTTAATTATGAAAGTCAAACCATTGTTGATTCTTACAAGCTTCTTGGTTTGGGGTGTAGGCAGCACTTATTGGTATGTCTGTAAAATTAAGGGATTTTGTTCGCAAAATCAGACCCTTCAAACCAGAACTTGGGAAGAAAAAACAGAAAAAAAACCGGTTAAGCCCAAAGCTTGGATTTATTTTAAAAAGAATGATATACAACCGGTAATTGAGGACAGTTTACAATGGACTGTGGAAGTAAATTCTTGGAAAGAAAACAAACGAGAAGGAAAAAAACTTTTATTGAATGCACCTTATTTTGCCGGTGAGCAAAATACTTCGGATTATCCCAATTTGGGAATTGCCAGAGCAGAACAAATCAAAAAGAACTTAGCTTCGCAACTGGATACTTCTTGGGTATTAACAGGCGGGCAATTGATTACCGCCGATTCTATTCCGGATTTTGTTGCTTTACCTCATGATTTTGTAAAATGGGTAATTTATAATGATAATGTGAAAGAAATAAACGGTAAGACTCTGATTTATTTTCCTCACAATTCAACCCGGGAAATAACCAATAAGGAAATACTTGCTTATATGGATGAATTGGCGGCAAAATTAAAGGAAAATCCTTCTTGGAAAGTTGAAATTACCGGTCATACGGATAATACCGGAAGACATACGGTCAATATGGCATTGGGATTGAAAAGAGCCAAACGAATACGTGAGATGTTGACAAAAAAAGGAATTGCTTCTTCACAAATAGAAGTTTTTTCAAAAGGTGAAACCGAGCCTATAGCTGATAATACTTCGGAAGAAGGTAAACAAAAAAACAGACGTGTAGAAATTTTAATAATCAAATAACATAAAATTATGAATTATTTAGTAAGCGGATTATTTAGTGCTGCGGATTCCTACGGAAAAGGAACTGCCACGGTAGAAATTATAGTGATGCTTTTGGTAGCTTTCATTCTTGGCTATTTATTAAGGATGTTTTTATCAAAAGACAAAGACCCCGATTGCAGTATTTGGGAAGACAAGTATGCAAAATTGGAAAATCAATTTAAAATTTTGGAAAATGAAAGAAAACAAATACAAATAGAATTGGAAAAATGTCAATCCGGACAAAAATTGGGTTTTGTTTCCCGTAGTTCCGAGCCGGCAAAAAAAGACGATTTGAAAAAAGTGGAAGGAATTGGACCCAAAATAGAACAATTGTTATATGCGGAAGGTATATATACTTGGAATGATTTGGCACAAACCAAAGTGGAAGTTATTCAAATGATTTTGGATAAAGCCGGACCGAGATATCGTATGCACAACCCGGGCACTTGGCCTGAGCAAGCCCGAATGGCAGCCGAAGGCAAATGGGATGAATTGGAAAAATGGCAAGATGAACTAAAAGGCGGAAGAAAAGCCTGAGGAATTATTTGGATGAAAATTACTCGCCTGTTTCGGTTTTCCGGAACAGGTTTTTTTATTAAAAACCCAAAATTATTTTGGCAATAGTAAAAAATATATAAATCCCGAAAATATCATTGCTTGTAGTTATAAAAGGTCCGGTAGCAACCGCAGGATCAATTCCTTTTTTGTGGAGAAATAAAGGAACAAAAGTTCCGATTAATGAAGCCATAATGATAACGGAAACCAATGAAATGGCAACTGTTATAGCCATTTTCAAATCAAAACCTGTAAGAATATGTCCAAGTAAAAATTTCCCGACCAAAAGAAGTATAACCGCTAGGATTAAACCGTTGATTAAGCTTACACTGATTTCTTTAACTAAACGTTTCCAAATGGAACCGGATAATGTCCCATTAGCTAAACCCTGAACAACAATTGCGGAGGATTGCACTCCTACATTTCCTGCGGTAGCGGCAATCAATGGCGTAAAGAAAAACAAAGTTCCGTATTTGTTCATGGCATTTCCAAACCCACTG
>JALSPZ010000124.1 GCA_026985675.1 Flavobacteriales bacterium | reverse complement strand
TTATACTTTTAGCGTCGGCTTCACTCCAAGCGACACCGACGCTTTATTACAGATATAATATTGTTAATTTGTTCATATTTTGCAAACCTTTAAGGATTTATAAAACCTTCAAAGAATGTCGTGGTCAATAAAGACAAAAAATTGAACTTGTGTGTGATTTTTTGTCGAACTCACCTTATATTATAATTTTAAAATTTCTTATATCCATCCGCCCCTATCCAAACTTCTGTATTGGATAGCTTCCGCTATATGTGTGCTGTCAATATTCTCTTTGTTTTCCAAATCGGCAATGGTGCGGGCAACTTTTAAAATTCTATCATAAGCACGGGCAGACAAATTGAGCTTTTCCATAGCATTTTTTAACAATTGTAAACTATTATCATCCAACTTGCAAAATTTTCTGATTTGCTTGGTATTCATTTGTGCATTATAATGAACTTTTTCCAAATCTTTGAATCGTTCGGTTTGAATTTTTCGGGCGGCAATTACTCTTTGCCTGATAATTTTACTGGGTTCTCCCCGTCGTTCGTCCGAAAGTTTGTCAAAAGGAACAGGATTTACTTCCACGTGAATATCGATTCTATCCAAAAGCGGACCGGAAATTTTATTCAAATATCGTTGCATTTCCGCCGGTGTGGAAGTCATTCGACTATCCCCGTCGTTAAAATATCCCGAAGGACTAGGGTTCATACTTGCCACCAACATAAAACTTGCAGGATAAGTTACGGAAAATTTAGCACGGGAAATATTTACTTCACGATCTTCCAAAGGCTGCCTCATCACTTCCAAAACCGTTCTTTTAAACTCGGGAAGCTCGTCCAAAAACAAAACGCCGTTATGAGCCAATGATATTTCCCCGGGCTGCGGATAACTTCCACCGCCTACCAAAGCTACATCTGAAATGGTGTGGTGCGGACTTCTAAAAGGTCGCTGACTGATGATTCCGCTTTCTTCTTTGAGTTTTCCGGCTACCGAATGAATCTTGGTAGTTTCCAAAGCTTCTTGCAATTCCATTGGAGGCAAAATTCCCGGCAAACGTTTGGCTAACATCGTTTTACCACTTCCGGGAGGTCCAATCATAATGATGTTATGCCCACCGGCTGCCGCTATTTCCAAACATCTTTTAACGGTTTCCTGTCCTTTGACATCGGCAAAATCAAACTCGGGGAATTCCAATTGTTTATAAAAAAGTTCTTCCAAGTCGATTTTTTCTTGTTCCAGACTTCTTTTTCCTTCAAAAAAATCAATGGCATCCAATATATTTTCAATACCGTAAACTTTTAATCCTTCGACGATAGCCGCTTCTTTGGCATTTTGCTTAGGCAATATAATTCCTTCAAAACCTTCTGCTTTGGCTTTGAGTGCAATAGGTAAAGTTCCTTTTATAGGTTGTAAACTCCCGTCCAACGAAAGCTCGCCCATTATCATATATTTATCAAGGTTCTCCGCTTTAATTTGTCCCGTGGCATTCAAAATTCCTATGGCAATAGTCAAATCATAAGCCGAACCTTCTTTACGCAAATCTGCCGGTGCAAGGTTCACTATAAACTTTTTTCCCGGCAACCTGTATCCGGTATTTTGCAAAGCGGCGGATATGCGGTAACTACTCTCACTTACCGCTTTATCGGGCAAACCTACCAAATGATAACCTATACCTTTGTCCACATTTACTTCAACCGTAATAGGAAAGGCTTCAATACCGTAAATGGCTCCTCCATAGACCTTCGTTAACATAAACTTTTGTTTTAAATCCATAAAATTATAAAATATTTTTTATATATAAAAAAAGAAATCATTACCAACTTTTAGTTTATTTCTTACTTTTGCAAAACAAATCCATTTATTAATGAAAAAACAAACCTATACCATAACCGCAGCATTGCCTTATACCAACGGACCGGTTCATATCGGTCATTTGGCCGGAGTATATATTCCCGCCGATATTTTTACACGCTATCAAAAAGCCAAAGGAAACGATGCTATTTTTATTTGCGGCTCGGACGAACACGGCGTGCCGATTACCATTAGAGCAAAAAAAGAAGGCGTTTCTCCTCAACAAATAGTGGATAAATATCATCATATCATCAAAAAATCTTTTGAAAATTTCGGTATTGCATTTGACAATTACAGCCGCACTTCATTACCCATACACCATAAAACCGCTTCGGACTTTTTTAAAAAATTATACGATGACGGAAAATTTATAGAGCAAACTTCCAAACAACTCTATGACGAACAAGAACAACAATTCCTTGCCGACCGTTTTGTCAAAGGAACTTGTCCTAAATGCGGTTATGAAGAAGCTTATGGCGATCAGTGTGAAAAATGCGGAACATCCCTCAGCCCGATGGAGTTAATCAATCCCGTTTCAACAATTTCGGGAAATAAACCCGTAGTAAAAGAGACCAAACATTGGTATTTGCCTTTAAACGAATATGAAAAATGGTTACGTGAATGGATTTTGGAAGGACATAAAACCGATTGGAAAACAAATGTTTTGGGACAAGTAAAATCCTGGTTGGACGACGGCTTGCGTCCACGTGCGGTAACCAGAGACTTGGATTGGGGGGTTCCCGTTCCCGTGGAAGGTGCCGAAGGCAAAGTTCTATATGTTTGGTTCGATGCTCCTATCGGTTATATTTCATCCACCAAAGAATGGGCGGAAAAAACGGGCAAAGATTGGAAAAAGTATTGGAAAAATCCCGATACTCAACTGATACATTTTATCGGAAAAGACAATATCGTTTTTCATACGATTATTTTCCCTGCAATGCTCAAAGCTCATGGTGATTATATTTTACCCGAAAATGTTCCGGCTAATGAGTTTTTGAATTTGGAAGGAGACAAAATTTCCACTTCTAGAAATTGGGCGGTTTGGCTACACGAATATTTGGAAGAATTCCCCGGAAAACAAGACGTTTTGCGATATGTTTTAACTGCCAATGCCCCCGAAACCAAGGACAACGATTTTACTTGGAAAGATTTTCAAGCCCGAAACAATAATGAATTGGTCGGAAACTTGGGAAATTTTATCAATCGTGTTTTGGTATTAACCAATAAATATTATGACGGAAATGTCCCTAATCCCAATAATTTTGATGAAATTGATTTGGAAACACTCAAAAAACTAAAAGAGTTTCCTAAAAAAATTGGCAATTTGATAGAACGTTATCGTTTTCGTGAAGCGCT
>JALSPZ010000123.1 GCA_026985675.1 Flavobacteriales bacterium | reverse complement strand
ACAAAGAAAAAGTAGATAAACAAGATTTCTTGGATGCTGTGGATAGAATCATCGGTGGATTGGAAAAGAAAAATAAAGTAATCAAACCCGAAGAAAAACGCAGGGTAGCTCATCACGAAGCCGGACATGCCACCGCCAGCTGGCTTTTGGAACACGCACATCCTTTGGTAAAAGTTACAATCGTACCACGTGGACAATCCTTAGGCGCCGCTTGGTATTTGCCCGAAGAAAGACTATTGGTCGAAAAAGAACAAATGCTGGACGAAATTGCCGCAACACTTGCCGGTCGAGCTGCCGAAGAAATTATTTTTGGAAATATTTCTACCGGAGCTTTGAATGACTTGGAAAAAGTTACCAAACAAGCCAGAGCTATGGTAACGGTTTATGGGTTAAACGATAAAATCGGAAACATCACTTATTACGATTCCACAGGGCAAGAATACGGATTTACTAAACCTTATAGCGAAAAAACTGCCGAATTAATCGATGAAGAAATTTCAAAATTGGTAGAAGGACAATATCAGCGGGTAAAGGAACTTTTGATGAAAAACAAAGATAAATTGGTAAAACTTGCAGAGAAACTTTTGGAAAAAGAAGTAATTTTTAAGGAAGATTTGGAAGAAATTTTCGGCAAAAGACCTTTTGACAAAACATCCGAAGAAACCAAACAACAAACAAAGTCTGATAATAATAACGAAAAATCTTAATAAACTATTATAAAGCCGGTATTAAAGCCGGCTTTTTTGTTAAACGATTGATAAAATTTTTTAAAATATTAGGTCAATTTTATTAAAATTTATAATATTTGCAGAATAATAGAGTTTTTCTATTAATTATTTAAATTATGCAATTTTTTAAAAACTTTTTTTCTTCCGGTAAAAAAAATTACGATCAGTTACCTGACGAGGCTGATAATTTGCAGAAACAATTACCTGTTGATGAACAATTTGTGGTAAATTATAAGCAAGCAGGCGGAAGGTTTTTTTATCCTGAAAATATGGATGAACTCAAATTGCAGTTGAAAGCTCTGTTGAAAATGCTGAAAGAAGAAAAATTTATAGCTTTGGATAGGGGATACTATCATTTTTTGAAAAAGTTAAAATTGCCTGTGGTTTCCGGTATCAATAATAAAGGAATACTAATCGGTGGTTGTGAATATTTAATTGCCGATGAAGGAGCTATTTTGGTATCTTCTCAAAATATTTTGAATTATAGAAATAACGAATTACCCCGAAAAAGAGTTTTTATTGTAACTACTGACCAAATAGTAAAAGACAAACGGGAAGCATTGGAAAAAATCAATAAAAAATATAAGGATTATCCCAGCAATATTCAAAGTTTTTCAAAATTTTCCAAAGACCAACAAAATGACGATACATCTGCTTTTTGGGCGGATACTTCCCTATTCCTTATAGAAAAATAAACATTTTACACAAGAATTTTATACATCTTACATAATTGCTTAACTTTGCATTTTAATAAATGTATTGTTGATTTTTATGAATGAACTTCTCAAACGTGCTTTTTTCGGATTGATATATGTGACATTGGTTATTGTAGCATTACAAAATGAACAAACCAAATCTTTGTTGTTATTAATTTTTCTGATTTTTTCATTAAAAGAATTTTCCGAATTGATTAAAATACATTTCAATTCCGTTTTTTTTCCGGCTTTAACTATTTTCACGGGGTTTTATCTTTATTCCAATTACGGAAGTTTTGATGTGCTACAAATTATTATAGGATTTGTATTGATTACCATATATATCTTATTGATTTATTTCATTTTTGATAAATTTTCTTTGGATACTGTCGGTAGGTTGTTACTGGCTTTGGTCTATATTGCAATTCCGTTTGCTTTGGCACAATTGATAGATAAAAAACTATTGCTTTCGATTTTTATAATAATTTGGGCATCAGATACCTTTGCATATCTAACCGGAAAATATTTTGGAAAGCATAAACTGGCGGAAAAAATTTCGCCCAAAAAAACAATCGAAGGTTTGGTGGGTGGACTATTTGGAAGTTTGATAATAGCTTATACCTTATTTATTTTTTTTAAATTTGAAGATGGCTTTACATTGTTAAAATTTATGGGTCTTTCTTTTATTATTGTTATATTTGGCACACTTGGCGATTTGTTGGAATCCAGATTTAAGCGATTGGCAGGTGTCAAAGACTCCGGTAATATTATGCCGGGACACGGAGGATTATTGGACAGGTTGGATAGTTTTGTTCTTGCTGTTCCTTTTGTCTGGGCTTATATTTTGATAATACTATAAGATGAATTTACACAAAGAAGGATATCGTATCATAGCTTGGTCGTTTTTGATTATAATGGCTTTTAATCTCTTATTGCATCAATATGTGGAGATTTATTGGCTCAAATGGTCCTTGACCATGCTTTCCATGATTTTGTTTATGCTTATTGTTTATTTCTTTCGTTTTCCCGCACGATATGTTTTGACACAACCTGATGAAGTAGTAGCTCCTGTTGATGGAAAAGTAGTGGTTATTGAAGAAGTTTTCGAACCCGAATTTTTTAAAGATAAACGATTGCAGATTTCAATTTTTATGTCCCCTCTGAATGTTCACGCTACAAGATATCCGGTAAGCGGAAAGGTTATATATAGTAAGTATTACAAAGGAAAACACTTGGTTGCATGGCACCCGAAATCCTCCGAACTAAACGAACGCACTACAATAGTGGTAGATAATCCGGTGATTGGTCCCGTTCTGTTTCGTCAAATTGCAGGAGCGGTTGCCCGTAGAATTGAAAACTATTCAGTTGTAGGAAAAGAAGTAGAACAAGGAGCGGATGCAGGTTTTATCAAATTCGGGTCGAGGGTCGATGTATTTTTGCCTTTGGGGACGGAAGTTTATGTTATAATGGGAGATAAAACCAGAGGAGGAGAAACAATAATTGCAAAATGTCCAAAATTAAAAAATTAAACTATAAGTATTTTTTCAATTATTTTATTACTGCGAAATCACATTTGATTATTAAAACATATACTTGTTTATAAATAACAATAAACACTGCTGTTGGTTGTTTATTAATTGAATTTTTTTTTATAAATTTACCTTATATAAAATTCATTATAATGGATAATCAAAATAAAAATAAATTCAATCCCGCTCAAATCATACAAGAACTTCAATTTTTTGGAGAATTTGGCGGTGTAAACCCTTCTATTTCCGATTCGGCTACATACACTTTTATGAAAGCCAAAACTATGTTGGATACTTT
>JALSPZ010000122.1 GCA_026985675.1 Flavobacteriales bacterium | reverse complement strand
GTTCTACTTTGCGTGAACTCAATATTAAAAAAAGTCCGAAAAAATTTTTAAACGACCCAATGTTACAGGAAAAAGCTTTTTTAGCCAATTTGGAAAAAAACAAATGGATATTGAGAAAAGAAATCAAAAGGTTTTCAGGAAAATGGGTCAAAGGAATTAAAATTACCGAATCGGGTATTTTGGCAGCTGCTCACCTTGCAGGCGCGGGAGCAGTTCAGAAATTCTTATGGTCATATGGAAAAGAAAGCAAAAAAGATGCTTACGGAACCAAAATTGAATATTATTTGAAAAAATTTTCAGGTTACGATTTAAGCAACATCACTCCTAAAAAAGAACCTCAAATAATTGAATAATATTTTTCTTTACAACAAAAAAGCGGATTATGAAATCCGCTTTTTTTAATAAGTTTTATATTGCTTTTTTACTTGATCCAATTGTCGTTTGATATCTCTTTCTTTTAGCAATTCTCTCTTATCATATTTTTTTCGTCCCCGAGCCAATCCGATTTCCAATTTTGCCCAACCTTTTTCGGTTATAAACATTCGTAATGGAACAATGGTCATTCCATTTTTATCAACTTCTCGTTTTAGTTTTCTCAGCTCTTTTTTATTCAACAACAGTTTTCTTTCTCTTTTGGGTTGATGATTGTAATGGGTTCCATGACTATATTCATTGATATACATATTGACCACAAACAATTCTCCTCTGTCATTAAATTCGCAAAAACTATCCGCCAAACTCGCTTTGCCTTCACGTATAGCTTTAATTTCGGTGCCTACGAGTTGTATTCCTGCAATATATTTATCCAGAATCTCATAATCGAAACGCGCACGTTTATTACGAATATTTATATTATTTTTAAATTGTTTTTTAGCTTTCGACATTTATCCTGCACTATTTTAATTTATTATTTTAATTTTTCCTTTACCTCAATCAAAATTTGTTCTACTTCATTGGGTTTTATTCCAACTATTTCGGCAATATCACCTATCGACAATCCCCCCAAAGAATTCAGATCTAAAACTCTACGGATGGTTTCTGGTAATTGTCCATAAATATTTCCAAATATTGCACGTAATTTTTCATCTCGAAAATCATCGGGATTCAAGCCTAAACCTCTAGCAAAATCGGCTGTGGTATCAAAGTCAAATAAATAAACGCGCGGTTTATATTCTTTTTGCATATATGAAATATCTTCATCGGTTAAATCATCCACTAGTATTATTTCTCCATCTGCATTTGCGGTTAATTGTTCTTTTAAAATGGATAATTCCTCTTTTAAAATTTTGTTAACAGGCATTTTTTTCGGGATTTGATTTTCTTTTTCCACATAAGATTCCAAAATTTGATCAGCCAATTTGAACAATTCTTTCTTCAAATGTTTTTCATCTTTGATATCATTAAATTTTTCATAGATTTTTAAATAAACATCTGCCAAAACATCAGCAGGACTGTAAAAATTGACAGGTAATTTTTTCTTTATTTCATAAAAACGAATACGATGTTTTATGTAACGTTCAACTGCCGGAAGATAGTTTTCCAATAACTTATTGAAATCCTTTTGATTATCTTCTTTTTTATGTTTTTTTAATTCATCAAACTTTTTCATAATTGTTTTTTTTTGATTAAAACAACAAAAACTATTCCTTTGCCAATTGACCAAATAACTTGGCTGTAAAAAATATTTCAGCTTGTTCTATAAATTTTGTCTACTACTACTTATTAAACATCAGAATATAATCCAAAACCTTTGTCATCAAATGCACTCTGTCTTTTCCTCTAACGTTATGTTTGGCAGTTGGATAGAGATAAAAATCCATTTGAATACCCTTCTTAATAGCTTCCCGATGCAAGGCTATATTATGCTGTGGAACTACCACATCATCCTGATAACCGTGAATGGTTAATAATTTACCTTTTAAATTTTGAATTTTATTCAATACACTCGTTTCCTTAAAACCTTCGGGATTTTTGTCGGGTGTATCCATATATCTTTCGCCATACATTACTTCATACCATTTCCAATCGGTAACGGGACCGCCGGCTACACCTGCTTTAAAAACATCGGGATAAGTGGTCATTAAGGAAGTCGTCATAAAACCGCCATAACTCCATCCGTGGACGGCAATCCTATCTCCGTCAACATAAGGTAAAGATTTTAAATATTCAATCCCGTGAATTTGATCTTTCATCTCCACTTGTCCCAAATGACGGAAAATCACACTTTCAAAATCAAATCCTCTGTTATCCGAACCGTGTCCGTCAACCGTAAATACAATGTATTGCTTGTTTTGTGCAAACCAAGGCATCCAAAGCGATGCTCCTCCCAACCACGAATTAGTTATTAACTGAACATTGGGACCATTGTAAACATATACCAAAACAGGATATTTTTTCCCGGGATTAAAATTTGTAGGTTTAAACATACGGGCATACAAATCAACATTATTTTCTCCTTTTACGGTAAACAATTCCGGTTTGGGCAAATTATAATCTTTCAAAGGGTTTTCCGCTGTAAAGATATTTGTTTGTTTTTTAGCATTAGTATCGCCCAAGAAAATTTTTCTAGGAACATCTACCGAAGAAAAATAATCCAAATAAAATTTTCCGTCATCACTCAATAATAGATAATGTGTTCCGGTTTCGGTGCTTATCTTTTTTATTTTTCCGTTTTTAGTATTTACCCGATATAAATAACTTTCTCTTGCATCGGGACCTGTCCCGTAAATCAAAGCATATTTTCCTTTTTTGGAGAATCCCAACAAATCTTTTGTAACCCATTTATTACGGGTCAGTTGTTTTATAAATTTTCCATCAGCATTATATTTATACAAATTCCAAAAACCATCGCGTTGGCTTAACCAAATAAATTGATTTTTTCCATTGGGGATAAAATATGCCGGATGAAGCGGTTGAACCCATTTGTCATTGGTTTCTTCAAACAAAGTTTTAACAAATTGGCCATTACTTGCATCATATTTGTTGAACCATAAATGATTTTGGTCGCGGTTGAGTTCAGCCAAATAAATATACCTTTCATTCGGACCCCAAGTCAAATTCGTAGCATAATGATTTTTTCCCGCTTTTTCAAATAATTTCAAATATACGGTTTTGCCGGTTTTCATATCGAATACACCAACTGCCGGTTCTTCACTCCCGCGTCCATTCATCGGGTATTTTATATTGTGTAGTTTGGCAGGCGTTTGCGTAATATCTACCAAAGGATAGTTTTCAACTTCTGATTCGTCTTTCTGA
>JALSPZ010000121.1 GCA_026985675.1 Flavobacteriales bacterium | reverse complement strand
TGTTAAACGAAATGACCCGCAAGAAAAAAAATATTGCCATTGTATTGGACGAATACGGCGGAACTTCAGGGTTAATTACTTTGGAAGATATCATTGAAGAAATTTTCGGTGAAATTGAAGATGAACACGATAAAAACGAACTTTTTGAAAAACAAATCGATGAAAATACTTTTGTATTATCGGGAAGACACGAAATTGAAGATTTGAACGAAAAATACAATTTGGAAATCCCCGAAAACGAAAGTTATGAAACCCTCAGCGGATATATTTTGGAAAATATCGGTGAAATACCGGAAGAAGGAGATACGTTCGATATAGATGATTTTCAAATAAAAATAAACAAGACCAGCCCCAATCAAATTTTAAAGGTAATTCTAAAAAAGAAAAACACATAGTGTCCAAAACCAAAACCACATATTATTGTCAAAATTGCGGAACTCAATATTCCAAATGGATGGGACAGTGTCAGGTTTGTAAGCAATGGAATACCATTGTTGAAGAAGTAATATCAAAAAAAGACACCAAAAAACCGGTAAATACCGGCAATAAAACTTCTAATAAAATATGGGACTTATCCGAAATTGAAACCAAAGAAGAATATCGTATTTCTACCGGAAACGAAGAGCTAAACAGGGTTTTAGGCGGTGGAATAGTTCCCGGCAGCGTTATTTTGTTAGGAGGAGAACCCGGTATTGGAAAATCCACCTTGATGTTACAAATTGCCTTGCGACTTCCTTTTCATACGCTTTATATTTCGGGCGAAGAAAGTCCTAAACAAATCCGTATGCGCGCCGAAAGAATCGGGTATGAAAAAACAAATATGAAACTTTTGTTTGAAACCAACACCCAAAAAATATTTCATCATCTGGAAAAAGAAAATCCCGATATTCTGGTAATCGATTCCATACAAACCCTTCATACGGATTATATCGAATCCTCCCCGGGAAGTATTTCTCAAATTCGTGAAACCGCTTCGGAAATTATTCAATATGCAAAAACCACCAATACACCCGTATTTATCATCGGACATATCAACAAAGAAGGACAAATAGCCGGACCCAAAGTCTTGGAACATATGGTCGATACGGTTTTACAATTTGAAGGTGACCGTAATCATTTGTTCCGGATTTTAAGAGCGGCAAAAAACCGTTTTGGCGCAACATCGGAAATCGGAATTTTTGAAATGTATAATCAAGGTTTGCGTGAAGTAAAAAATCCTTCCAAAATATTATTGAGCACGCATTCCAATGATTTAAGCGGAACAGCAATTGCCGTTGCCACCGAAGGCATTCGTCCGATTTTGGTAGAAGTGCAAGCCCTTGTCAGTTCTGCGGTTTATGGAACTCCCCAACGTTCAACCACCGGTTATGATATCAAACGATTGCATATGATTTTAGCCGTATTGGAAAAACGTATGGGTTTTAAATTAGGATCAAAAGATGTTTTTTTGAATATTACCGGCGGCATAAAAATTGACGATCCCGCTATCGATTTAGCCGTAGCAACTGCCATTTTATCATCCAATAACGATATTCCCGTTCCTTCGGATTGGGCTTTTGCAGGCGAAGTGGGATTAACCGGAGAAGTGCGTCCCGTAACCCGTATCGAACAAAGAATATCGGAAGCGGAAAAATTGGGATTTGAAAAAATTTTTATTTCGGCTCATAATAAAATCAACCCGAAAAATTATTCCATCCAAATAATCGGTATAAATGAAATACAGGACTTACAAGAAATCATATAAGATAAATTTGTATTTGTTTTTAATAGTAGCTCTTTTAGTTGCTTTTAATTATTTATATCGACAGTATAAAAGCCGTTCGACAAATAATTCCGAAACTACCGATTATGTAATAAAAAAAGATACATTTGATTTTTTACCTACTTCTACAACGGGACAAATAGTTCATCATAAATTTTTTGATTTATCCTATAACGAAAAATACGAAAACGCCGAATGGGTGGCTTATGTTTTGACCAAAAATCAAGTGAGCAAAGCACAACGCAAACGTCCTTATTTCATAAGAGACCCGAAAGTTAAAACCCGATCGGCTTCCTATAAAAACTATTACCCGTACGGATATGAAAAAGGACATTTGGTGCCGGCGGCAGACAGACGTTTTTCCGAAGAAGCTTTTGATGAAACTTTTTATACATCCAATGTAAGTCCAATGGATCACGATTTTAATGCCGGTATATGGAATGATTTGGAAAAACAAGTGCGTTATTGGGCAAAACGTTATGGAAAACTCTATATAGTTGCGGGTGGAGTTTTGAAACCCGGCTTGGAACGTATAAGCCCGGAAAAAATAGCCGTTCCCGATGAATTTTATAAAGTTATATTGGATTATAATCCCAAACATCCGAAAATGATTGGTTTTTTAATTAAACATCACGATACCTTGGTCAGCCCTAAAATATTTACGGTTCCTGTGGATTCCATTGAAAAACTCACGGGAATTGACTTCTTTCCTGCTCTCCCCGATTCGTTGGAAAATAAATTGGAATCCGAAAACAAACCCAATGAATGGAAATTTATAAGGTTCGATAGGTATTAAGTAACAAAAGTTACTTTTTTTATAAAATTTTATCTTAATTTATCATTAAAAAATTAGGAAAATTTTCCAAACTTTTTAACAAAATCATTCTTATTTTGAATTTTTCAATAAATTTTAAAAAAATTACTTAATATCATTTTTATATTATATTTTTTTTACTAATTTAAAGTCCTATTAACCATTTTAATAAAAAAATATGAAAAAAATTAGATTATTTTTGTTCATGTTGATGGTTTTGAGCTTGTTTTCATTACAAGCACAAGAAAAAACTGTCACTGGAAAAGTTACTTCCGAAGGAGAACCACTTCCCGGAGTAAGTGTAACGATCAAAAACACCAATAAAGGTGTTAGTACGGATTTTGATGGAAATTATCAAATCAAAGCCAAGCCAGATGATATTCTGGTTTTTTCATCAGTTGGTATGCAAACTATTGAAGAAAAAGTAGGAAATCGTTCTACAATTAATGTAGAAATGAAAGAAAGTGCCGAAGCTTTAAAAAAAGTTATTGTAACGGCATTGGGTATTAAAAAGCAAAGAAAATCTTTGACCTATGCGGCACAAGATCTTAAAGCCGATGAACTGCAACGGGTAAAACAAACCAATCCAATTAATAGCTTATCAGGAAAAATTTCGGGTTTGACTATTAAAAGAAATGCTTCCGGAGCCGGTGGGTCGGTAAAAGTTTTATTGAGAGGTAATAGCTCT
>JALSPZ010000120.1 GCA_026985675.1 Flavobacteriales bacterium | reverse complement strand
AAAGATACTATAATCCACGTCATCCCCGAATAAAGCCTCGATTTCTTTCCGCAGGGCGGTTTCTTCACGTTCGTTCAACGGTCTTTCCAAGTAAAATTCCAAAAGTCCCTTTTCCTTCTGACGAACCTGATAACCCAATTGAATATGGTGATTTTTATCCAAATTTTTGAACACATAGTAAAAATACAAACTCGGATAGATATTTTTCTTCCCGTAAACGGTTTTCCCCACCCTGCCGGTAATTTCCTCTATGACCGGATGCGCCATTCCGCACGGGCAGGTATAATCCGCCGGTTTAAGCTTGATCATATCCCCGAGGCGGTAGCGAACCACGGGAAAGGAACGCATCACCAAATTCGTAACGATAATCTCACCGTTTTCTTCTTCGACATAAACGCCTTCGGTGTGTATATGCAAATTACCCGCCGGACACTCGAAAGCTATCAAACCCGCCTCGGCCGCGCCGTATTCACCGATCATCGGCTTACCAAAGGCTTTTTTGACTTCTTCCTGATAATACGGATAAATTTTTTCGGACGTTCCTTTGACCATTTTGAGTTTTCCGGGTTTGGGCAAATTTTTCTCGTTAATCAACTTTGCCGTCTGATATATGGCGGAGGAATAACCTTCGAGATATGCCGCTTTGCGTATTTTTTTTACAAACTTTTTAAAACTTTTTTCATCGTAGGAAAACAAACGATAACGGTTTACCAGCCAATCCATTATACGTGTTTTCAGTTTTTTCCAAAACGAAAAATTAAATCCCCAAAAATAGCCGTTGAATTCCCACGGTTTCACGTCATACCAAGAGTAACCGCGAAAAATAGCCGCACGGTTACGGCTGTCGGCATTTTCGTCTTTCCAAAACGAAAGGGATTGACCCGTTGTCCCGGAGGTAATCGAAAAAAATTGCTTGGGAAAATATTCGTCCGAATGTATCTCATCATTGAATTTGATAAGTTCTTCCTTGGTAATCACAGGGATTTTTTTGACATCTTCCGCGGTTCTAATCATTTCCGGCCGGATACCCGCTTCGTCCCATTTTCTTCGATAATAGGCGGAATGCCGATAAGCATAATCCAAGGTTTCCTTTAATTTCTCCCACTGATATTGCTGCAATTTCTCCCGCGGCCATTTTTCGCTTTCCTTCAAAAAGGCATAATGTTCCGCCAAGGAAGGATTTCGTCGATTTAGTCCGATTTTAAAAATTGACTCCTTAAGAATTTTTAACATTTAAAACTTTTCTTTATTTAACCAATATGCAGCCTGGACTTGTGGCATTAAATCCATCGGTGATAAAGGCCAAGCTTTTGAAGTTTTTCTTCTTTCAAATAATTCTTTTAAGTAATCTGCTTGAAACTTATTTTGTGACTCAAAATAAGAATAATAATTTTCCATTGCTTTGGGATATTGATATGCTTCCGTGAAATCATAAAAATTAAATAATCTTTTCTTTTGCCATTTTCCCTTAGTTAAAACAAATAACTTTGTAAAAAAATAATCTGCTTTTGAACGTAAAAACCACCCAAGTAACATCAAAGATAATGAGGAATTATAGGAAAAAAAAGGATTTTGGTTTGTTTCAATTTTTCCGCCTTTTCTCCACTTTTTGGTTTTGAACATTTTAAACGTAAGTTCGTCTGCATACCTATATTCCGGGCTTATATTTAGGACTTTACGCAAAATTTTGATATTTGATAAAGGAATTTCTGCTTTGAATTTATATCGAAGCAGATTTAATTGCTTCCCCATATTGAGTCTCCCCGAAGAAAAAATATTAAATAATTCTTCAAAAGATTGAGTAGTATTAAAATAATAATTTTCAACATGAGAACAAAGAGTCATAATATCTTCTCTCACCTGTTCTAAAATAGATTCTTTTTCTTCATTTGAAAAATCAAAATACTGCAATTGTTTAATAACGTTGCGCTTAACTTCGTCTATTTTATTTTCACAAAATAGATTTTTATTTTCTTCATTATACGGTTTCAGTGGTAATCTGGCACCTAACAAAAACTTTTTTAAATAAAATTTTGTCCTAAAACCTCTTGACTTAAATGACTTTATGCTTTTTGCTCTCAATATATCCAACATATCACCAAGTAAAAAAACTTTATCATTATCCTTATCATTCTTTAAAATTATTGCATGCCACATATTAAGAAATAAAGAATCTGTTTCTTTTATTATATCCTCAACCACTTTTTTTTCCGGAAATAAATCTGCAGTAGGATCAACGATTGCCAATGAAAAATTAAACTCTTTAGCTAATTTTTGGGCAATTTTTGTCTCTAATGTATTTGGTTTACCATAATGAACAGCTTTAAATGGAATCTTATTATTTATTAAACCCATTAAATTTACCCTACTATCGATTCCTCCGCTTAATGATAAAATTATTTCATCATCATGATTTCTATAAAATTTACCCATTTCATTCTCAATTAAATCAACTAATTCTTCGGGAAAATTATTTCCCGGCTTCCCATCTTTTTCTTTAATTGTATAATCATATTTTTTTTCTATATTATTATTTTTTAAATTTATTTTTATCAATTCTCCCGGCAATAATCTTTTCACTCCGTCTAAAGCTGTCATTGTTCCGTATTGAATAAAAGGTGAAACAGTTTCCAAAACTATGGCGGCTTTATTCAATTTAGGTGAAATGACTTCATAAATCGAAGATAAATTGGTTGAAACTATTAAATAATCTTTTGATAAATAATAATATAAATGAAAAATACCTACCGCATCATTGAAAATATGAAAGGATTCATTATCCAATAACACACCTGCAAAATAACCACTAAAATTGTCATTAAGCGGCCATTCTAGAGAAGATATCATTCGAGCAAATTCCCTTTTATTTTTTTCATCATTTGGATTTTTTGAAAACATTATGCTTCCTTCATAAAGGAGAAAAATATTTTTTTTAATATCAATCAAATTTTCATTCTTCCGATCAAAAAAAATTAATAAATCTTTTGTATCACAACTTTGATATTTCTCCCTTTTTTCAAAATAATTTTTCGCTTTATTTCTTAAGCTTTGGTTATTTGTGTAAATTACAAAAAAACTCATGATATTAAATTTTATCTTACCTAGATAGTATTCACCTTTTACCTAACAAAAATATCAATTTATGTAACATCTCCTGAAAATTCCTTTTGTAAATATGTCAATAATTTCTCAATTGCCCTCGCCCGGTGGCTTATACGGTTTTTTTCCGCAGGATCCATTTCGGCAAAAGTTTTCTCATATCCTTCC
>JALSPZ010000119.1 GCA_026985675.1 Flavobacteriales bacterium | reverse complement strand
CTCCACAAAAATTACTACGACTTATACAACATCATACACTTAACAAGACACTAGGCTGACGAGTATTTTTCAAAATTTTTTGTTCATTTCACTAAACTGTCTGAACCCGGTTGAATATTCTTTCTAAATACACCTTAACGTAACCTCAAACAGCAGACAGTTTTACCTTCCATTCACTTCAAATTTTACGAAAAATCCTCGTATGCCGATAAGGCTTAATTCATTCGCCTGTGAATTTAATCCCCTAATGCTTAAAAATACACTCAACTTATTATAAATCAAAACATTACTTTTGTTTTAAAAAAATATTTAGGACGGAATTGACTTTAAACTTATAATCAATCTATGAAGAAAACGGAAGTCCCAAAAAATATGTATTTTTGTTCATATCTTAATTTTTTGAAAAGAAATTAAAGATATAAAAATGCGGAAAAGATATTTGAAATACCGCTTTTGAAAAAAGTTTTATCAAAAACTAATAATATTGAAACTAAATAATCAAAATTTTTTAGACTATGAAGATTGCATTAATTAAAGAACGAAAAAATCCACCTGATAAACGTGTGGTGCTTACTCCCCGTCAAGCCAAAGAATTACAAGAGAGATTCCCAGACTTACAAATCGTCGTAGAAACTTCCGATAACCGAGCTTTTACCGATCAAGAATATAAAGATGCCGGAATTGAAGTAGCCCAAAACGTCTCGGATGCGGATGTATTATTGGGAGTAAAAGAAGTGCCTATTGATGCTCTTATTCCGAATAAAAAATATTTTTTCTTTTCGCATACGATAAAAAAACAACCTTATAATAGAAAATTATTACAAGCGATATTAGATAAAAACATCGAATTATACGACCACGAAACCATAATAGACAAAGAAGGCAGGCGACTGGTCGCTTTTGGTTATTATGCCGGTGTTGTAGGTGCTTACAATACAATTAGAGCTTATGGTTTACGCACCAAACTTTTTGAGTTGCCCAAGGCTATCGAACTAAAAGATAAAAAGGCTTTAATTGAACAGCTAAAAAAAATTAAAAATTTATTGCCGCCGATCAAAATTGTTCTAACGGGAAAAGGACGTGTAGGTAACGGTGCCAAAGAAATATTAGATGCAATGGGGATTAAAGAAGTTACTCCCGAAGAATTTTTAAACAAAAAATTTGAAGAACCGGTATATACACAAATTGATGTGGATTGGTATAATCGTCATAAAGATGGAAAAACTTTTGATTTTCAAGAATTTTTTACACAGCCCGAAAATTTTGTAGGAGATTTTGAAAAATTTTCAAAAGTTGCAGATATCTATATTGCCGGACATTTTTACGGACAAGGAGCTCCATATATCTTTACCAAAGAAATGGCTCAATCTCCCGAAAACAAAATTAAAGTAGTAGGCGATATTAGTTGTGATATCAACGGTCCGGTTGTTTCAACCATACGTGCTTCAACAATTGCCGAACCTTTATATGGCTATGACCCTGTCGGTGATAAAGAAACCGATTTTGATAATAAAAACGCCATTACGGTTATGGCTGTTGATAACTTACCCAATGAAATTGCACGAGATGCTTCGGAAGGATTTGGAAATCAGTTTGTTAAAAATATCATCCCCGCTTTTTTCAATAACGATAAGGATGGTATTTTGAAACGTGCCAAAATGACAGAAAACGGAAAATTAACCGAAAGATTCAAATACTTACAAGATTATGTAGATGGTAAAGAATAAGCCTTTACAAACGTTTAAAAATTATATAAAATTCAGAATGCAATCTGTCAATGCACACGGGTTGCATTCACCTTTTATGTATAATTTGGCGACGCAATGTTTTTATGATAAAACCAATTATCCCGAATACAAATTACTAAAAAAATACTATAAACAATTAGCTCACGACCAACGCATAATCAAAGTAAAAGATTTAGGTGCGGGTTCAAAAAAATTAGCGTCTGAAAACCGTAAGGTTTCCGATATATCCAAGATCTCCGGAAGTAGCTATAAGGAAATGAAATTTTTGTTTCGATTGAGTAGATATTTTCAACCGAAAAGTGTTTTGGAGTTGGGAACTTCACTTGGAAAATCGGCTTTTTCATTAGCTTTGGGAAATCCGAATGCTTCAATAATCACGGTAGAAGGTAGCAAAAGTGTTTTTGATATTACAAAGGAATATTTTGAGAAAAACCATATCAAAAATATTGAGCTTATCAATGCTGATTTTGATGACTTCATCAATGGTTTAACTTCTCTAAAATTTGATTTTATTTATTTGGACGGCAATCACCGATTTAAACCTACTTTGAACTATTTTGAAAAATTACTCCCCTTTATACACAATGATACCATTGTTCTTTTGGATGATATTTATTGGTCGAACGAAATGAAAACCGCTTGGATTCAATTAAAAAAACATCCGCAAGTGAGACAAAGTATCGATACTTTTCATTATGGATTCTTATTTTTTAGAAAAGAACAATTCTCACAACATTTTTATATAAGGTTATAAGAAACAAAGCGATATCACAATTTTATTATTGCTTTATTTATTAACAAAACCGAGATTTTTTAATTAAAAATTTGCAGAATTAAAAAATGGCATTATCTTTGCAGCCAATTTTTTGCTTTTATTTCAATGACCTTAACATTTATAAATACGGTCAATAAAAGTAAAATTAAAGTTATGAAAAGAACAAAATTAAATAAATTAATAAGTATTGGGTTAATGACTGTTTTTGCATTCATTTTGGTAAGTTTTATCAATATTGAATTAGATAAAGATGTCATTGAACCCGTGAAGATTACACCGGTTAAACACGGATATTCTTACGTGATGACACCGGAAGAATTTAAAACAGAGCAAAACAAAATCAAAACAACCGCACAAATACCAAGGGTTGAAAAAGATTTTGTAGGTTTTAAAGAAGCTTTAGCTTTTAAAGAATCCCAAGGAAAATATCACAGGGTTAATACTTTGGGATATTTGGGAAAATATCAATTCGGGCGTTCTACTTTGCGTGAACTTAATATTAAAAAAAGTTCGAAAAAATTTTTAAACGACCCAATGTTACAGGAAAAAGCTTTTTTAGCCAATTTGGAAAAAAACAAATGGATATTAAGAAAAGAAATCAAAAGGTTTTCAGGAAAATGGGTCAAAGGAATTAAAATTACCGAATCGGGTATTTTGGCAGCTGCTCACCTTGCAGGCGCGGGAGCAGTTCAGAAATTCTTATGGTCCTATGGAAAAGAAAGCAAAAAAGATGCTTACGGAACCAAAATTGAATATTATTTGAAAAAATTTTC
>JALSPZ010000118.1 GCA_026985675.1 Flavobacteriales bacterium | reverse complement strand
AAATTCGGATCATACATAGCATTCCCTTTGTAACCTCCGTAAACAAAAGCCCTTCCAATGCCAATTGCACCTATTGCATCCAACCGATCGGCATCTTGAACAATTGCCAATTCTTTGCTATAATATTCGGTTTTGTCATCCAAAGAATTTTTAAAAGAAATGTTTTTGATAATCTGAATCACTTGCTCGATAATCTCATCATCTACTTTTTGTTCTTTCAAAAAATTTTGTGCAATTTTCGGTCCGATAATTTCATCACCGTTATGAAATTTTGCATCGGCAATATCATGCAACAAAGCTCCCAGACGAATAACAAACAAGTCTCCCCCTTCTTTTTCTGCTATCTTTTCCGCATTTTTCAACACTCTTAATATATGCCAATAATCATGACCTGCTTCTGCATTTTCTAATGTTTTCATTACAAATTTATGGGTATTTTCAATAATAGTATCTTGCATAATATTTCTTTTAAAGGAGAACTATAAATTTTTATAAAAATTATCATCATTTAACTTGCTCGAATATAAAAATGTTTTTAGTTTTATAAAAATAAAAAACATAATATGAAAAAACTATTGGCGATAACAGCATTTTTGGGAGGTATCGGAGTAATATTAGGCGCTTTGGGCGCTCACGCATTAAAACATCAATTGGATTCGGAACAGTTGAAAAGTTTCCAAACGGGAGTTTTATATCAAATGATTCATGTTTTGGCCATTCTTGCCATTGCAGGAATTTCCTTTTTAAATGAACAAAAGAAAAAAATAATTATCAATATCTTTTTATTGGGAATTTTTTTATTTTCCGGCTCTATTTATCTTATTTATTTGGCAAACATTCCCGCCAAAAGTATATGGTTTGTTACTCCATTGGGTGGAATCAGCTTTATGTTGGGTTGGTTTCTTTTAAGTTATTACTTTATAAAAGATAAGAAATAGTAGTTTAACCTGAGTTTTACATAAAAAATAAACTTTTATTTATCAAGTACTTATAAAAATAAATTTAAGTAAAGTTTAACAGTAATCCGTCTAAAATCTTGCTTTTGAGCCTTAATTTTTATTAAATTTGCAATAAACCTAAAAATATAAAATTATGGCCACAGGATTCTATAAAACAGATAAAACAACTAACGAACCGGTATTGTCTTATGCTCCGGGAAGTCCCGAACGAAAAGAACTAAAAAAAGCTTTGGAAACGCTTAACAATCAATTTGTTGAAGTTCCGCTTTACATAGATGGAAATGAAATCTATACCGGAAAAACTTCCGAGATGCATCCGCCTCACGATCATCAAAAAGTATTAGGAGTATTTCATCAAGCTGACAAAGAACACGTTCATCAAGCCATTGATGCAGCTCTTAAAGCCAGAGAAAAATGGGCGGCAATGCCTTGGCAAGAAAGAGTGGCTATTTTTAGAAAAGCCGCCGACTTGTTAAGCGGACCTTATCGAGCAAAAATGAATGCCGCTACTATGATCGGACAATCCAAAACCGTTTTTCAAGCGGAAATTGACGGCGTAGCCGAATTAGCCGATTTTTGGCGTTTCAATACCGAATATATCCAAAGAATTTACAAAGAGCAACCCGACTCTACCAAAGAGACTTGGAACAGATTGGAATATAGACCTTTGGAAGGATTTATTTATGCTATCACACCATTCAATTTTACTTCAATTGCCGGAAACCTTCCCACTTCTCCTGCAATGGTAGGAAACACTGTGGTTTGGAAACCTTCAAGAACGCAAATGTATTCTGCAAAAGTCATTATGGAAATATTACAAGAAGCCGGATTGCCTGACGGAGTGATTAATATGATAAGTGGAAACTCGGCAATGATAACCGATATTATCTTGGATCATCCCGAATTTGCCGGAATACATTTTACCGGTTCCACAGGAGTATTCAACAGTTTTTGGGAAAAAATCGGAAAAAATATCAATAAATACAAATCCTATCCCAGAATAGTTGGAGAAACCGGCGGTAAAGATTTTGTTTGGATGCACGAATCTGCTGATCCGCAAGCAGTTGCTACGGCTTTGGCACGTGGAGCATTTGAATATCAAGGACAAAAATGTTCGGCGGCTTCCCGTGCTTATATTCCTCAAAATAAATGGAATCAAGTTTTTGAAGCCCTAAAAAATCAGGTAGATACTATGAAAATCGGTTCTCCTGAAAATTTTGAAAATTTCATTACAGCCGTTATAGACGAAAAAGCTTTTGATAAATTAGCCGGTTATATCGATAGAGCCAAAGCCGACCAAGACACGGAAGTTATCATTGGAGGAAATTATGATAAATCCAAAGGATATTTTATTGAACCTACCGTTATTCTTACTTCCAATCCCAAATATATCACAATGGAAGAAGAACTATTTGGACCTATATTGACCGTCTATGTTTATCCGGAAAAAGAATGGAAAGAAAGTTTGGAGTTGGTCGATAATACCTCTCCTTATGGATTAACCGGTGCCATTTTTGCCAAAGATCGATACATTATTGATTATGCTACCAAAAAATTGGAAAATGCCGCAGGAAACTTTTATATCAATGACAAACCTACCGGTGCGGTTGTCAATCAACAACCCTTTGGTGGTGCAAGAGGTTCGGGAACCAACGATAAAGCCGGAAGTATGTGGAACCTTATCCGTTGGATGTCCGTAAGGTCGATAAAAGAAAATTATAATCCTCCGACAGATTATCGTTATCCGTTTATGGAAAAAGAAACCGAAGAATCTTTGAAAAAAGAAATAGAAGCTTAAATATAATAATAAAAATGCCTGCAAAACAGCAGGCATTTTTATTTTATTTGAAAAAAATTTATTCTTCTATAAAATTAATTTCATAAGTAACTTCCGCAAAAGTTCTAAACATTTTATACACTCCACAATATCTACTTTCGGAAAGTGTAACGCATTTGGTTAGTTTTTCTTTGTTCAGATCTTTTCCTGTAAAATTATAAATAACATGAACCTTATCGTAATACTTGGGGTGTTCTTCTGTCATATGTGCATCGATATCTACCGTGAAATCGGTAACAGCATCATCTATTCTCATTTTTTTCATCAAAGCAGCCACATCCAAACCCGTGCAACCTGCCAACGCAACTAACATAAAAGGCTTGGGCTGGTATCCTTCACCTTTACCACCGAATTTTTCCTCCGCTTCAATCGGAATCGGTTCTTTTTTTCCCGGAGAAAAAGCATCAAAACGCATTCCCCTTTTCCATACAATTTTTGTTTGTCCCATATCAATTCTTTTTATATCGACAAAATTACAAAAAATAATAAACTACTCCCAAATTCATAGTTTTCAT
>JALSPZ010000117.1 GCA_026985675.1 Flavobacteriales bacterium | reverse complement strand
ATAAACCCGAGCTACATCTTTGCCTTCAATATCGATTTTGGGCGAAGGAATTCCTAAAATATCGGTAAGCAATTCCAAAGAAGTATAATGTTTATAATCGCCAAAGCGCCAGAGTTCCATTGTATCACAAAATGGCGTTTCCCAAGGTTTTTTTCCGTGCATTTGCAATTGTTTGGGCAGGGGAATTTGATTGATTATCATACGACGAGCGATATAGGGAAAATCAAATTCTTTACCGTTATGAGCACAGAGTTTTAGGTCTTTTCTTTGAAAATATTCGGAATTGAGCAGTTTGGCAAAATCTTGTAGTAATTTTTTTTCATTATGTGATGCAAAAGATTTAATACGAAATTCTCCGTTTTTGACAAAAAAACCGGTAGAAATCACGATAATTTTACCAAATTCCGCCCAAATTCCCGCTTCTTGATATAAATCTTCGGGACGAATTTCTTCGGATAATCGGTATTTGACTTTTTTTTCAAAAAGTTTTTTCTTTTTTTCATTCAAATCCTCATAATTATATACCAATGGAACCGTTTCTATATCCAAAAATAAATAGGAAGTAAGATTTATATTTTCAAACATAATTTTATTTATAAAAAATTCCGTATTTCAAAATTACATAAATTGCACGAAATCCGTCTTTCCAGTTGATTTTTTTTCCTTCTTCATAAGTCCTGCCGTAATATGCAATTCCTACTTCGTAAATTCTGATGCCCGGAATACGCGCTATTTTTTGCGTAACTTCGGGTTCAAAGCCAAATCTTTTTTCTTTTAATTCTATGGATTTTAAGATTTTGGCATTAAATAGCTTGTAGCAGGTTTCCATATCCGTAAGATTAAGATTGGTAAACATATTGCTCAAAAAAGTAAGCAGTTTATTGCCAACGGTATGCCAAAAAAACAAAATCCGGTGGGGTTTACTGCCTTTGAAACGAGAACCGTAAACTACATCCGCTTGTTTATTTACAACCGGTTTGAGTAAATCTATATAATCCTGCGGATCGTATTCCAAATCGGCATCTTGAATAATGATATAATCGCCTGTTGCTTCTTTTATTCCTTTATGTAATGCCGCTCCTTTTCCTTGATTTTTTTCTTGTTTGAAAAATAATATTTTGGCTTTCGGATGAGTTTTTTGATAATTTCGGATTACTTCTACTGTATTATCCGTGGAAGCATCGTCAATGATAATAATTTCTTTCGTAAAATTTTCGGGAAGTTTAACTGCTAAAATTTTATCCAAAATTTTTTCAATAGTTAAAGCTTCATTAAATGCAGGTATCAGAATTGATAATGTTGAAAAACTTGAACTTTTTGTTTTTTGGGTAAAATTTTGATTAGTTATCATAAAACAAATTTACATAAATTATTTTTATTCAATACTTTTATACATAAATGACAAAAGATGTATTATTGCAAAAAAAAAATAATGATATGGATAATATGACTTTTGCCATTATTGTATTCTTTTTGGCTTTTCCTTTTGGATTTTGGCGTGCCAGAACAAAATTCAGAAGTCGTGATTGGATGTTGGCAGTGCATATTCCAGTAGTTTTTATTATCTTGCTGAGAATTTATAACAAATTACATTTTAATGTCGGATTTTCTTGGATGTCCGTGGTTTATAATGTAATTGCATTTTTTTCCGCTCAATATTTGGCGGGATTGATCTATAAATTTTATTTGAAAAGCAAATATGCAAGGAATTAAAGTTGAAAATATCAATAAATTTTACGGTCAACAGCAGGTATTGTCCGATATAAATTTTGAAATCGGAAAAGGTGAAATTGTCGGTCTGTTGGGTCCTAACGGAGCGGGAAAATCCACATTAATGAAAATATTGACTGGTTATATAAAAGCTGATTCGGGTGAAGCTTTTATCAATGAAAAAAATGTAAAAGAGTTTCCTTTGCTAATCAAGAAACATATCGGTTATCTGCCCGAACATAATCCTTTATATACCGATATGTATGTGCGTGAGTTTTTGGAGTTTACGGCAGGAATTTATGATGTGTCCAAAAACAGGGTTACACAGGTTGTTGAGCAAACCGGCTTAACACCCGAAGCACATAAAAAAATAGGACAATTATCCAAAGGATATCGTCAGCGAGTAGGTTTGGCAGCCGCATTGATACACCAACCGGATATTTTGATATTGGATGAACCGACAACCGGTTTGGATCCCAATCAATTGGTGGAAATTCGTAAGCTTATCAAAGATTTGGGCAAAGATAAAACCATATTGTTATCTACACATATTATGCAAGAAGTGGAACAAATGGCCGGTCGGGTATTGATTATTAACAAAGGAAAAATAGTTGCGGATAAGAAAATGAATGAATTGCAATCCGGTCAACAAATTATTGAAGTTGAATTTGACCTAAAAATCGAGAGGGAATTTTTAGATCAATTACCCGATTTGGATGCCGCTGAAAATTTGATGGAATCCATTTGGTGCTTGGCTTTTAATACGACAAAAGATATGCGTCCCGTTGTTTTTGATTTTGCACAAGAACACGGGCTTAAAATTCTACAAATGCATCATAAAAGCAAAAAATTAGAAGAATTATTTAAAGAAATAACTCGTTAATTTTCTGTTTTTTTGTTTGTATTAACTCCAATAATACTATAAATCGGGCAGTAATTCAACAAAGAAGTAAGCGCCAAAATAAATGCAATAACCAATAATATTATCTGCATAGTATTGGTCTCTCCGTTGTCTTTATATACAAACAAAAAGATAATTACGGCTAATATCAAACGAATGAGTTTGTCCAGATTTCCAACATTTTTTTTCATAGGGCAAAAATTTAAAGATTAATTTTTGTGTAAGTTAATTATTTTTATTAGAAAAATCAAATTTATATAATAAACCGCCCAAAAATTGAATTTTTTCAACCGGATAAGCCAAATATATTTCATAAGGATTATTCAAAATGTTATTTGCTTGAATAAAAGTGCTAAAATTCTTGTTGATTTTATATTTAAACTCCAAATTCAAATCCGTAAATCCTGCTAAACTGCTACCGAAATCATCTGGTCTGTTGCTATAGTTATACATACTGAGGTTAATATCTATCTTTTCGGTTGGATGAAACAAAATCAATGATTTCAATACGTAATCAGGCATGTAATAAGCTTTAGGTAAACTTTCGGGGTTGTTTTGATAATATATAAAATGAACTTTAAAATCCAGTCTTTTACCAATACCGGCATTCAAATCCGCACCAAAGAATGATTGTTTAAGTTCGTCATAAACAACACTATAAGGGACGAAATTAAATACCGTCGGCGAAATCATATAAAACGGATGATTTTTCAGTTGCCGGTATCCCATTTTTATGTTGTATGAAAATGATGACGAGAAAGCCCCCTTGATGCCACCGTAAATTTCCATAGGCATTAATTCCGGTAGTATTTTCATAGGCACAACATAGGGATTTTGGTTGAATAATCGGATATAAGAAGTTTGATTGATATCCCCGTTTAAAGCGCCATATAAACTTAATTTTTCATAAACGATATTAAAATTAGCCAAAATATCGGGGAAGAATTGAACTTTATTATAATCGGCATCCGAATTTTGATAAAATAATTTAAAACCGATTTTTACATCTAAATTATCGTTGGTATAATTAAATGAAGGCAAAATTCCGGAGGAAAGATTTTTATAGTTTTTTTTGAAAATTCCATTGTAATATTTTTCGTAAGCTGTTCCGGATACCAAATCGGCTTTTATTCCGGTTTGTATTTGTATATCACTAATTGGAAATGATAGATTGGTATTAAAATTTAAGATATTTTCATTATTTTTATAAGGATCCCAAAAATTTTGAAAATTCATTCTTATATCTTTGATAATCAAACTTTTGAATTCACCTTTGATATTAAAATTGAATACATTTTGACTTCTTTTTTCCGAGTATAAAACTTCTTCGGGAATTGGGAACGACGGAGTAATGATAAATAGATTGGGAGATAAATGATGAATATTTGACAGATAACCTAAATCCATATTCCAACGGCTATTGTCTTGGGTATAACTCATCAATGCATTTACTTGCGTTCGATAATATGGATTGGTCAAATTGTTATCCTTATCACCTTGTGAAGAACGATGAGAGAATCGAAAACCAGCATCAATTTTTTCATTGACGGGATAAGTCAAAAAAGCGTCAGCGTTAAGATAGGTATAATTTCCAAAAGCAATTCGAGCATAAGAATTAAAATTTTTATCAAAATTCGGTTGGAATTGAAATTGGCTCATCCTTCCTTTCTCGGGCTGAAAAGTGGAAGCCACCGGCACGGATTGAATTTTATATTCTACCGGAATTTTCTTTTCCACAACTTGAATACTATCGGGGTTTATTGCCAATTTATACGCATCTTGCACCGTTGGAGTATAAGAACGGGTTACTTCAATAACTTCGGTTTTTACGGAATCTTTTTTTTGTTGTGCTATAAAAATATTGGGAATAATTAATAATATGTAAATAAATATTTTTTTCATTTTTCGATTTTTTTTAGGTTGTAATTAATCGGTAACGGATGAATTTTTCTTGGCTTCATTGGCTTTGATTTCCTTTAATAAATCTTCTGCCTCTTTAATGATATCGGGATATTGTTTGAAATTTTTAATTACACTTTCCAAAATATAGGTGGCATTAAAGGCATCACCTTTGGCATAAGTGTTTCTTGCCATTAACACCAGAGCTTTGGCTGCCCAGTATTTGTAGCCGGCATATTTTTTTGTCAGTTTGGCAATGGTTTGATTGGAAGCATCAAACTTTCCGTCTTTATTTTGAAATTCAGCTACATAATACAAGCTCTCTGCTGCAATTTTTCCACTGGCGGTTTTGCTCAATCGGGTATAATAATCACGAGCTTTGTTTTCATCGCCGGTTTTCATTGCCGAACGGGCAATGATTATTTTTGCATCGTTTTTCATTTGCTTGCTGCTTTTGGGATTATTCAGCACTTTTTCGGCGTATTCAATTGCCATAGAATATTTATCGGTTTGATAGTAAGCCTTCATCAAATTGGATTGGGCAAAAATTATATCATTGGGCGATGAAGCAAGCAATTCCAATCGCTCCAAATAAGGTATGGCTTGATCCCATTTTTCTTTTTTCAAATGTATTTCGGACAATTCACGAAGGGCTTCCAAAGTGTAATTGTTTTGGGGCTGACTTGCAATTTTTTCATAATGCAAAGCGGTTTTTCCATTTTTTCCTTTTTTCTTATACAATTTGGCTAAATAATAATGTGCTTCCAAGCTATGTAGTCCGTCAGGGAATTGTTGCAAATATTTTTCCAATTCGGAGATTGCATTGGGTTCCATAGCCATATATTTTTCTTGTGCCGCTTCAAAAACGGCATCATCCAATTCGGTATTGCTAACATTCACCCAAGGAACGGTTTTGACCCAAGCGGCGTAATCGTTGGCTCGACCTTCGTCGATATAGATATTTTTGATTTGTTCAACCGCTTGATGAGCGATCGGGGTATTTGGAAATTTTTGCACGATTTTTTTGAATTTTTCCAGTGCTTTTGCATTCTGATTAGTATTGTAATAAATAGTTCCTTGTTTGAGCAATACCAAAGCGGAATATTTATTATCGGGAAACTTGTTTAGCAATTTGTCAAAAGTTTGAAGGGCTTGTGAATTATCTCCTTTGTTAGCGTAAGTGCTTCCCAATTGATAATAAGCATCGGGTAAGTATTTGGAATTTGGAAATTCTTTGATAAAACGGTTCAAATCATCGATTTTCCGATTGGTTTTTCCAACAAATCCGTAACTGATGGCTTTTTGATAAGCGGCATAATCGGCATCGGGACCTTTGAGCAAAATAGCTTTGTTATAAGCTTGCATTGCCGGCCAGTATTTCTTGGAAGCAAAATAGCTGTCGCCTAATCGTAAATAGCTGTCTTTCAGTAATTTTTTATTGGGTTTTGTTTGGATAAATCGGTCAAAATGTTTGGCGGCATTCGGATAATCTTTGAGTTTGAAATAAGTGTAACCCAAATTATAATGCACTGTTTTTCCTTCTTTGGAATACTTATAATCATTGGTGGAGGCAAAATCTTCAAACCCGAGTTTGGCTTGTTCGTAATTATGCAAACGATAATCGGCTTCGGCTTTCCAGAATTTGGATAATTGTCTGATTTTCGGGTCAAATCCTGATTTTAATACTTTGTCAAACATTTGTTTGGCGGCTTGATAATCTCCTTCGTTGAGTAGTTCCAACCCTCGATAGTAAGCGGCTTTTTGATAAGTTTTGCTTTGGGTTTCTTTGTTTTTTTCAAGAATTTTTAATGCATCCTCAAAATTATTAGAAGTCAAATACGAATTGACCAATAAATCTTCCAATTCTTTTTTGTAAAGTGTATCAGGATATTTTTTTAGGAATTTTCTTATTACTTCCGAGCTGTTTTCAAAAGGATTTCCCAATTCATAGCCCAATTTAGCATAATTATAAAACGCATCTTCTTGCATATTTTTATCAAAAGACATTTCGGAAACTTTTTTGAAAGCGTTAAGAGCTTTTATTTTTTGTCCGGTTTTGAGATAACTATCTGCCAAATGATAATATGCATTTTGAGCTATGGCATCATTTCCGCTTATTATTTTATTGAAATACTCGATAGCTTTGTCGTAATTTCCGTTTTTGTAATAAGCATAGCCCAATTGATAATAGTCCGTATTGTTCCACTTGCCATTTTTGCCTTTATATTGCAAAAGATAGGGAATGGCTTTTTCGTAATTTTTTAAATTAAAATAACTTTCCCCGATGATTTTTGCCAGTTCCGAATGTTCTTTACCGTGAGAACGTTCAAATATTTTCATAGCTTCGTTTATCGCATCTTGAAATCGCCCGAGTTTAAAATACATATCGGCTTGATAATAAGGCATTTTTTTATTATAAGAACCTTCATCGGATACTTGGTTAAAATATTTTTGTGCCTTGGCAAAATCATTTTGTTGATAAGCGATATATCCGTAATAATATTTGGCTTGCTTACCATAGTTCTTTGAATCCAGTAGTTTTTCAAATAAACGTGCAGCTTTTTTCCAATCTTTCTTTTTTAAATAGGAATAAGCCATATAAAAATTATATTTTTCATATTCGTCTTTGGACAAATCTCCCGGGTCAACTTTATTGATGAGTTCGGCTCCTTTGCTTAAATCACCGTTTGTAAAATAATAATCTGCGGCATCAAAATAAGCCAAATTACGCTTGGGATGCGTAGGAAAATGTTCTGTAAAATATGCAAGTAAATCTTCGGCGTCTATATCGCCTGTTCTTACGGAAATACTGGCTAAGTAGTAATAAATATCTCCCAATAAACTTTTATCTTTTACTTGTAGTTTCAGCTTTTCAAAAAAATATTTTGCGGGTTTATATTCTTTTTCGTGATAAAGATTTACCGCCCGGATATATTGTTCTTCGGGCATAAAGTATTTTATGGTTTCTTGTGCGGAAATTATCATTTGAAATGATAATATGAAAAAAAGCAAAATTTTTTTAAACATAACGGATTTGATTTATAGTAAAATAACGATTGAAAGCTTGGTTTATTTTTACGGGATAAAAATAGGGATTTATTTTTTTTGTTTTAAATTTGATGTATTAAAAATTTACATAATGAGAATATCACTATTATATTTGTTTTTTATTACGTTATTAATGGTCAATTGTAAATCATCCGAATTACATACCGAAACATACAGAAATCATGAAATATTAGTAGGGAAGGGAAAGTTTTCGGATTTACAAAAAAATCCTTATGCAAAATGGATGAACAAAAACTACAAAAATTATAAAGTCGACTCATCGGTTGTGAATCAATTGAAAAGAAATATCAACAATTTTGACTTTGAAGTAATTATGGGAACTTGGTGTCCCGACAGTCGTGAGCAAGTACCGGTATTTTTTGCTGTTTTGAAAGCAGCCGGTTATAAAAATTCCAAAAATATTTCAATCATTTTTGTTCCTAGAAAATATAAGAATTATGCTGTTGTAAAAAAATATCAGCTTAAACGTGTGCCTACGATTATTGTTTATGAAAACGGACAGGAATTGGGACGAATCATAGAATATCCGATGGAAAGTTTGGAAAAAGATTTATTGAAAATAATTTCGGGAAAAGGATATAAGCACGAGTTGGATTAGATTTTTTAATCATAAGAATCCCAATTTTTAAGCCGAATAAAACTTTTAAATGAGCTGTATTTAATAAAAACATTTATTTTCGTTTAAAACGGCGTTTGTTGGGGTATTTTTTTCTTTGAGATTGATGTTTTTTTCCGGCTGAAAAAGTATTTCCCAATAGTTTTTCCAACAAATCTTTTCGTCCCAACTCCAATAATTTTTCTTTTATCCATTTCCGGTTTTCGGGTTTATACCAAAAGAAAAATTTCCATTGGTCTATTTTTTCTTTTCTATCGGTTACGGTTTTTACGGGTTTCAATGTATAAGGATGATAACCGCTGTAATAAGCAACCGTAGCAACCGTCATAGGAGTAGGTGTGAAATCTTGGACTTGTTCCAATTGAAATCCCATATCTTTGGTCTCGGCTGCCAAATTTGCCATATCTTCCATATCGCTTTGCGGATGTGACGAAATAAAATAAGGCACCAATTGCTGTTTCAAATTGTGTTTTCTCAATATTTTGTCATATATCCGTTTAAAATCGTGGAAATATTTAAAAGAAGGTTTACGCATCATTTTCAGCACGCGTTCCGAAGTATTTTCGGGGGCTACTTTCAATCGTCCCGAGGTGTGTTGAGTTACCAATTGTTCCAAATAAGCTTCCAATTCTTTCGGATCCGCTTTTTTGTTGTAGGAAGGAGTTACCAAATCGTAGCGGATACCACTACCGATAAATGCTTTTTTTACTTTCGGATGCTTATCAATCGAACGGTAAATGTCCAATAAATCTTTATGAGAAGTATTCAAATTGCTACAAACATTGGGATAAATACAAGAAGGACGTTTGCATTGTTCACAAATACTCAAATCATATCCTTTCATTTGATACATATTTGCCGAAGGACCGCCAATATCCGAGATATAACCTTTAAAATCTTCCTGTTTTACTATTTGATCCAGCTCTTTTAAAATGGATTTTTTACTCCTGCTTGCGATAAATTTTCCTTGATGAGCCGAAATGGTGCAAAAGCTACAACCGCCGAAACATCCGCGATGAATATTGATGGAATGTTTTATCATTTCGTAGGCGGGAATAGGACCTCGTTTACGATATTTCGGATGAGGCATACGGGTAAAAGGCAAATCAAAAGCGGCATCAATTTCATTTTGTGTCATTGCCGGATATGCAGGATTAACCACCAAGGTTCGGTTTCCAATATCTTGCAACAAACGTTTATTGGGTTTGAGCATATTGGATTCAATTTCAATGCTTTTAAAATTTTTGGCAAAAGCTTTTTTGTCTTTTAGACAAGTTTCGTGAGAAAACAAACGAACATTTTCCCAGTGTTTATTTTTCGGAAGCGGTTGATTTTTATCTTGTAAAAAAGCCGTTTGTTTGATGGTTTTTAATGACGAAAAAGGAACACCACGTTCTACCAAACGAACGATTTCCCGTAGGGGTTGCTCGCCCATTCCGTAAACCAACAAATCGGCTCCGGATTCTGCCAAGATGCTTGGTTTTAGCGTATCGCTCCAATAATCATAATGCGTAAAACGCCTGAGGGAAGCTTCAATTCCCCCGATTAAAACGGGAACATCCGGAAAAAAATTTTTTAGTATTCGGGTATATTTGATACTGGCATAATCCGGACGAAATCCTTTTTCTCCACCGGGGGTATAAGCATCTTTTTCACGGGGTTTCTTGCTGGCGGTATAATTGCTTACCATTGAATCCATACTTCCGGCGGTAACGGCAAAAAACAGACGCGGACGACCGAGTTTGGTGAAATCTTGTAGATTATCCCGCACATTTGGTTGCGGAACAATTGCCACCCGAAGCCCGAAGCTTTCAAAAATACGTCCAACGACAGCCGGTCCAAATGAAGGATGGTCGATATAAGCGTCGCCACTGAAAAGAATTACATCTAACTCATCCCAGCCGCGCCGTCGAACTTCTTTTAAAGTTGTCGGCAACCAATCCGTAAGTTTATAACGGTTTATAAGATTCATAGGACAAAAATACGATAATTATCAGATGATTGCTTGGTTTTGTTTATAAAACTATTGATTTTAATCATTCTTTTGATATGTTTTATTTTATTTGCATCTCGATACATTCCATTTCCTTCGTCAATGGAACACTCGATGTCATCTCGATACAATTTTTCTTGCTCACTCGAAAAATCACTCGATGTGACAGTGTTTTGCTAAATAATGTTTATGTCAGTTCGAGTGAAAAATACGACGGTAGGAGTATTTTTTGTATCGAGAACCTTGTCAGTTCGAGTGAAAATGCGAAGGATGAGCATTTTTGTATCGAGAACCTTGTCAGTTCGAGTGTTTTTGCTGATGAGAGGAATCAAAAATGTATCGAGAACTTTGTATCGAGAACACCTTAAATAACATAGGTATTGATATTCCTGATATATTCGGGATTATTCGCAAACTCATCAAACTTACACGAGCTGACATCTAGATACGGTTCAACGCATAAATATCATAGTCGGTATTGCTTCAAGTTACACCGACGCTTTATCTTTAATTATTACTGTTATAATAGTTTGGAAAATGATTAGATTTTTTAACTTAAACCAAGCTTCCCATATTCATCAGGTTTATTTATCTTTGCAAAAAAGATTAAGGTATGAAAAATCTAAAATTTTTGTTGATAGCGTTATTGATCTTCGGTTTATGGAATTGTCAACAAAAAAACAAATTGGAAGTGGATGTTTCGGGAATTCCGGCACAAGTAAAAATTGATCGTTTTGACAAGGCATTTTTCGGTCAGCCGGTTAGAAAATTGCCTGAATTAAAGAAAAAATATCCCTATATCTTACCTCCAAACTCTCCCGATAGCATTTGGATAAAAAAAATGAACGATACGCTTTTTCTTAAACTGAAAAAGCAAGTGGACAGTTTATTTCCCGACTTAAAAAAATACAAACCGGCAATTGCCGATTTATATAAACATATCAAGTATTATCACCCCGATTTTAGAGACCCGAAAATCATAACTTTATATTCCGATTGGAATTTTTTAAACCGTGCTTTTTATGCCGACTCTTTGATGTTTTTAACCTTGGATACTTATTTGGGCAAGGATAATCCGGTTTATACCGGTGGAGTTCCGATGTATATCCGTCAGAATTTAATTCCCGAAAGAATACCTGTTGAATTGGCAAGAGCAGTAGCCCAAAGCAAGGTGAAGCCTCCCGAAAACAAAGCATTTTTGTATCGAATGATTAACGAAGGAAAAAAGATGTATTTGATAGATGCTTATGTTCCGGATTTACCCGATACGTTAAAAATCGGTTATACTGCTGAAAAATATAAATGGGCACAAGAAAATGAAGCAAAAGTATGGGAATATTTTGTAACTAAAAAATTATTGTATAGCAGTGCAAACGGTTTGGAAAACAGGTTTTTGAATATAGCGCCTTATTCCAAATTTTATTCGGAAATCGATATGGAAACTCCCGGGCAAATAGGAGTTTACACGGGTTGGCAAATTGTTCGTTCGTTTATGCAAAATAATGATGTATCTTTGCAAAAGATGATACGAATGCCCGAAGAAGAAATTTTTAAAAAATCAAAATACAAACCAAGAAGATAATGGCTGTTAAACACAAAAGTAAAGTAATATTTGAAGTCGGATTGGACGAAAACCGTATTCCCGAACAAATCAAATGGTCGGCGGATGATGCAAATATTAAAAACGAACCTGCCGAAGCGATTATGATTTCCGTTTGGAACGATAAAACCAAAGAGACCTTGCGTATGGATTTATGGACCAAGGATATGAAATTATATGAAATGCGGGTTTTCTTTTATCAAACCTTAAAATCGATGGCCGATGTATATCGTCGTGCTACAAATGATGACAAAATGGCTGATACTATGTTGGATTTTGTCGATTATTTTCACGAAAAATTAGAATTGGATAAATATCCCGAACAATAAAATTTTTATTATGATCAAAGATATCGATAAATATTTGGATGAAGTCAATGCTTTTGTTTCAAAAGATTTAAAAGAAATAGAAGATTTTCGTATCAAATTTTTGGGAAAAAAAGGAATTCTCAATCAACTTTTTGCCGAATTTAAACAAGTTCCGGGTGAAGAAAAAAAATTATACGGACAGAAAATCAATACCTTAAAAAAATCAGCGACTGAAAAAGTCAATTCTTTAAAGCAATCGCTTGAAGATATGCAAGGTGAACAATCAAGCGGATTGGATTTAACCCGTCCGGGATATCCCGAAACGATTGGTAGTCGTCATCCCATTTCATTGGTAAAAAATCAGATTATAGAAGTTTTTAAACGCATAGGTTTCAATGTGTCCGAAGGACCCGAAATAGAAGACGATTGGCATAATTTCACCGCATTGAATTTGCCCGAATATCATCCGGCGCGTGATATGCAAGATACTTTTTTCTTGCAACAAAACCCCGATTGGCTATTACGCACACACACTTCGTCCGTGCAAACGCGTTATATGGAAACCCATAAACCGCCCATTCGCACCATTTCACCTGGAAGAGTATACAGAAACGAAGATATTTCGGCACGATCCCATTGCATATTTCACCAAGTGGAAGGCTTGTATATAGACAAAGGCGTATCATTTGCCGATTTAAAACAAACCTTATTGTATTTTACCAAAGAAATGTT
>JALSPZ010000116.1 GCA_026985675.1 Flavobacteriales bacterium | reverse complement strand
ATTTTCCAATAAAAACGCCGCCTTCGTCCGAAGGCGGCGTTTTTTATTTAGTCCAAATCGAATTTGATACCTTGCGCCAAGGGCAATTCCTTGCTGTAATTAACCGTGGAAGTTTGACGGCGTATGTATGCTATAACTTATACATCAAAAACGGGTTTAAGTAAAAATTTTCCGGTCTGTGGTGTGAAACGGAATAGTAAATTCCTGCCTGAACACCTAAGGAAATATAACGACTGATGGCAATTAATTGTTTAACACCCCCGAAAAATCCCCAAGATAGTAATTCGAAATTCCGGAATCCGGATTCATTGCGAACTTCGAAATAGGCTCGTTTCATTATTACTTTTTGATAGTGAGGATTAAGTATAAAAAATCCGAAACTTAATGACGGTAGTTTACGTTCGGGCGTGTATTGATAATTTAAGTGATAGAAATGGTTGATATTGCGTAATCTTACATCCGTAAAGAAGATAATCATACTGTATTGTCCTATATTGCTATTCGGGTTGTTGATCACAGCCATATAATGTTTCCCCCAGTTGGATGTGTGAGTGAATTGAAATTCCCAAGAATGTTTTTTGCTGTGGGCATAATTTAATGTAAAGGAAAAGTAAGTCCCAACGGGATTTTTTTGATCAAATATCACTGTCTTTCCGTTGTCAACTATGCGCGGCAAAATATACTTTCCTTCCCGTTGGACGGGATATCCCATTTTCGCGTTAAAATTGTATTGAAGACCGGATGAGAAAGTCAGAGAGAATTTATTCAAAATTTTATTTGGTTGTTGAGCAAAGGAATAAATAGAGATGAAAAACAAAATATATGCTGCGAAATTTTTTTTCATATTGTTAAAAAGTTTTTCCCAATGTAAAACCTAAATGAGGCATAATGATCATTCTAGGATTTTCAATTATATATTCCAAACCTAATGTTTTTTTGTTTATGACGAAACCCGTTACACGAAATCTCCAATACCAGTTTTTTCCGAAATTTTCCACAAAGCCGAGCGAAGCCATCCAACTCTCGAAGTAAGGATTTGAAGGATCGGGCTTAAAACCAACCTTTTGAGCCAAATAGTTATCAAAGAAAGTTTTGGTTAAACCCAACTGAATGTAGTGATTCGGATTGGCCAACCGTGCTTCGTAATATAAGCCCAATTGATAGGTTAAATAATTGGCTTCTTCCCAATGATATCCGAAACCTGTGTGCAGGAAGAAATTGAATTTTTTGACAATTCTGAAATCATATTGTATGTTACCGTAAAAACTTTCTCCCAAAAGTTCCACTCCCATGCGATGTCTTTTGTTTTCATGAACCTGACTCTGTGCATGAAGCATGTTAAAGCCGCTTAAAAAGAAGCTTAAAAAAATTAAACCGATTTTTGTTTTCATAATTTAATGTTTTTAATGAGTTAAAAATTATATCTGGTGATAATATTAAATTGCATACCTTCCCAATAATTATCAAACAATGTGTAATAAACTCTCGTATTGAATCCCAATTCAAATGTTTTGCTTCTAACAAGAATTTTTTCTACTCCCGCAAGAAAACCGAAAGAAAATCCTGCATTAAATCCTGTCCTTTCATCATAATTTACTACTTTCATCTGGCTATTATAAAAATCAGCTATTGCTATGGAAAAGCCTTGCGATACCGGATTGATAAAATATCCGCCCAATTCCCAATAAAAATTATTCTTTAATTTAATGTTTCTTTTATAAACAAATTCCAACGTGTTTATAATCATTGTAAACCGGGCATTTTTTAATACCACCTCAGGGTTGTAATAAGAAGGAAGCGTATATTTCAAATCAGCAAATCCCGAATGGACGCTTCTGGAATACGAAATACCCAAAACAGACTTGTCCCAAATCCGGTAAAACAAGCCTGCCGATATGGATCCGCCTATGGGATTATAATAGGAAGCTCGTATTATAATTAAATCGTTTAATAATTTATGATACGTTGGCTTATATTTGGAAGTAATGGAAAAATTTAAATCGAAATTCCAATTAATGCCCGTGTGAATATTTAGAAAAAATTTTGATTGATCACCTTGAGCAAATAAATGTAATGTAACCCAAAAGGATAATATAAAAATTATTCTTTTCATATTATTTAAAACAGGTTAATGGTGGCATTTTGAAGGGCATAATTATCATCTGTAATATAGGTATTCCACTGTCCGTTTTCCTCTTTGTATCCGTAACCATAATCAGCCAAGTTTTCATCCGTAACTACTGTTGGCACATATGTAGGGATATCGGTTTCAGTAAAAGGAACCCCGTTTTCATCTTCCGGATATGGCATATAAAAGGCTAAATCGGGCTGATTAGTAGATTTGTAATGTTGACTTATGTTTAATACATAGTCCAAATTTGGATATAACGACGGGTCGAAAACATTTTCAAAAGCCTTTTTATAAAAACCCTTTTGATTTGCATTTAATTCTACATGTTTGTACAAAGGTGATTCATCAGGATTTAAGAGATCCTTAAGTAAGACATAATTGTCTACGTAATAGTCATTGTGCAAAAGCATGAAAAGCTCACGATACACTTCAACACTGTTTATTTTTTTTGAATTTCCGTTAGTTCCAAAATGGCATTCCTCAGAATTTCTTCTTGTGATGAAGCTAATCCTTTATTTCTCACATAAGCGCTCTCCATAATCTTCACGCCTTGATAGGAGCTTTTGTTTAAAACCTCTTCGTTATTAGAGAGAGAATAGGGTTTTTTTTACATGACATAAATAACCCGATTCCCAAAATCATAGTAATAATGACTTTTTTTGTTTTCAAAAGCAAAAAATTTTAGAGTTTATATGAGTTTATAATTCCCCGGCCAGGCATAAACTCATAGCAAATATATAAAAAAAATTAAAAAACAAAACATTTGCTTTTTTTTGACCATAAAGAAAACCGCTTTCATGTGAAAGCGGTTTTCGGCTGAAAAAATAAACGGGGTTTTTTAATCCAAATCGAATTTGATACCTTGCGCCAAGGGCAACTCCTTGCTGTAATTAACCGTGGAAGTTTGACGGCGCATATAGGCTTTCCAAGCATCCGAACCGGATTCGCGACCACCGCCGGTATCTTTCTCTCCACCGAAGGCACCGCCGATTTCGGCTCCGGAAGTTCCCGTATTGACGTTGGCAATACCGCAATCGGAACCTACGGCCGATACAAACAATTCGGCTTCACGCAGGTTTTCGGTGAAAATCGCCGATGACAATCCTTGCGGCACGTCATTGTTAATGGCAATGGCGTTTTCGACGTCGCCCGAATATTTGATCAAATATACAATGGGCGCGAAAGT
>JALSPZ010000115.1 GCA_026985675.1 Flavobacteriales bacterium | reverse complement strand
GTCGGACAATTTACGGATATTCCACAAGAAACGCCCGATTTTGAAAGAGATTATCGGCAATTGATAAAAGAACATTTGGCGGAATATGATTTTCCTGTAATTTTTGATGTTCCCGTTGGGCATATCACCGAAAATTATCCTTTGATTCTTGGAAAAAATCTTTTGATAAAAAATAAAGAAAATACAATTGAATTGATACAAAATTCATAGTATAATCAATTTTTTTTTAAAATTCATTTCTGTAAGAAAAGGAACTTGTTTAATTCAGACGGACACACCCCTAACCCCTCTCGTAGAGGGGAACTGTGGATGTTTTCTAACAACTCTCTGAAAAGCAACAACTTAATGAGTTTTAAAGCAAAACGCTACAAAAATTTTTCCATCTTATTTAACAAAATGCTAAGCTCCCTTTGATAAGATGTCTTGATGTCTCAATTCTCTTATACGTAATTATCCAATTCAACCACTAATTAACTTTAAGCAAACTATATTTTCTATTTATCGAAATACCAAGCTCCCCTCTATGAGAGGAGCCGGGTGTGTGTTTATTCTATTTAACAGAACTTATCAAAAAGAAACTTTATCAAAGAATAAATTTTCTACAACCGAAGCCGAAGCCATAAGAATTGGCAAAAGGCATTGCAGATGCAGAAATTAAAATCCCTGTTTTTTTGTATTATATTTGCATTATAAATAAAAGAATTTTTTGACCAAAATTTTATACATATTAGAAGATTTATATCTATTGATTAAGAAAAAATGGGAAGCGGATATTTCTCATAAATATATCAGCAATGTATTGGTATTCATATTTTTATCATCTTTATTGATGTATTTTCTCATACAGATGAAATGGATTACTCCACGCGGGTTTATCCGTTCTTTTGAAAATCCGTTTTATTCCATAGAATTGTCTTTTACTTTTTTATTATTGACGGAAATCGTTTCCATGCTTTTTGTATTGCCCAAATCGGTTGCCAAATCGGTAACCAAACAATTTGAGCTTTTGTCTTTGATTTTTTTACGACACGGATTTGAACAATTTTCGCACATCCATTCCATTACTTGGCAGGAAATGATACAACCGGTAAAATATATGTTTGCTTACGGTTTTGCTTCATTATTGATATATCTGATTATCGGAGTAGTCTATAAAAAACAAAAACAAATTTTGATTTGTCATACCCGAGAGCAGCAAGAAAATTTTGTCCGTTTCAAACGCGTAATTTCTTTGCTTTTGTTCATTGCTTTTTTTATCATTTTAAGTAAAGATTTTGTCAATCTTTTATACAACGGAATCTTTCAATCCTCCTTTCATATTTTCTTTACAGTATTGATTTTTAGTGATATATTGATTTTGCTAATCACCACAAGATATATTTTAAGTTATCGTTCAATGTATCGATATTCGGCGTTTATTTTGGCAACAATTTTTATACGAATTGCATTGACCGCTCAACCTTATTATGATATGATCATCGGAATAGCGGCATCGTTGTATTTGTTGTTCTTGGTCAGAACTTATAATTATTTTGAAATCAAAAAAAATCAAGAAAAATCTTTAATACCCAAAAAAATTATTAATTATGGAAGTAAAAGGAAAAATTAAATTAATTACCGAAACCAAAACTTACGGGACCAACGGTTTTAGAAAAAGAGAAGTGGTAATTGTAACTGACGAACAATATCCACAGTTTCTAAACATAGAATTTACCCAAGACAAAACCGAACTTTTAAACAACTTTAAAGAAGGCGACGAAGTGGAAATCAGTATCAATTTACGTGGTCGTGAGTGGGTTTCACCCCAAGGAGAGACCAAATATTTCAATTCCATTCAAGGTTGGCGAATTACAAAAATTGTCAAGGAAGCTCCACAAGATGTACCACCGCCAATTGAAGAAAGTTTTCCTCCGGTAGATACCTATAACGACGAAGAACCGGATGATTTGCCTTTTTAAAAAGTTTAAAAGTGAGAAATTTCTCACTTTTTTTCTTGTAATTCATAAGCCTTTTGTTTAACAAACTCCGCCCATTCATGAACAGTTTTGCTTTCGTCAAAAGTATCGGGCGAAATGGGTTTGCCTATAATTATTTTCAATGTTTTATCCCGTTGATAAAAAATTTGCCGAGGTAAAAGGAAAAGTTCCAAATTGGCTTTTATTCCAAGAAATTTACGCCATTTGGCAACACGATAAAACCAAGGAGAATTTTTTGTCGGGATAAAGAAAGGAATTACCGGACGATTAAATTTCTTTGCAAACCTAATAAAACCACTACGCCAAAGCCCGTCATCCCATTTTCCTTTGTTATATCTGGAAACTTCTCCCGAAGGGAAAATGGTTATGGGACGTTTGGGATCTTGCAGGCGCTCATCATACAACTTCTTGTATTCTTCCGGATTTTTTCCGAAAACATTTACCGGTACCATTAAATCGATCAAAGGTGTAATTTTCATTAAAATTTCGTTGGTCAGATGATTGATACCGTTAGGATATTTTTCTTTGACCGCTTCGGTAATGGCAAAAAAATCCACCCCGCCCAAGGCATGATTTCCCGCCAAAATGATTTGCGGATCATCCGGTAGATTTTCTTTTCCGTAAATCTCAACTTTGATATTCAAATCTTCTATAACCGCTTCACAAAATTCATAGTTTTTCAAATGTCCGTATGCTCTCAAAATACGGTTCATTTCCTTTTCCATAATCAACCATTTGATAAATTTTATAACAAAACCCGGAAGTTTTTTCAAGGTTTTATTATCTTGATTACGGATAATTTTTTTTACATCAATTTGTATGATTTCCGTTGAATGCTTAGGCATAAGAATTTATAAATTGGTTGTATTGAAAGTATCTCCTTCCAAAATTTTACCGCTTTTAAAACCTTTGAGAAACCAACGCATACGTTGTTCGGAAGTTCCGTGCGTAAAAGCATCGGGGACGACATAACCCATATGTTCTTTTTGTAGTCTATCGTCTCCAACCGAATTAGCAGCATTTATAGCCTCTTCGATATCACCGGCATCCAATACATGTTTCATTTTTTCGATATGATGAGCCCAAACGCCGGCTAAATAGTCCGCTTGCAACTCCAAACGAACCGATACTTTGTTGAATTCTTTTTTGGAAAGTCTCCTACGGAGTTTATTTACTTGGTCGGTTATTCCCAAGAGTTTTTGCACATGATGTCCCACTTCATGAGCAATGATATAAGCCATAGCAAAATCGCCCGAAGATCCGAAATTTTTCTTTAAATCTTTAAAAAATTGCAGATCTATATAAACCTTTTCGTCAGCCGGGCAATAGAAAGGTCCCATTGCCGAGCTTGCCATTCCGCAAGCAGCCGTTGTTCTACCTGAATATAAAACAAGCTTAGGGT
>JALSPZ010000114.1 GCA_026985675.1 Flavobacteriales bacterium | reverse complement strand
GGCTTGGACGAAAAATTGCTCTTGCGTTCGGATGGCACCTCGGTTTATATCACGCAAGACATCGGAACGGCAATCAAACGTTTTCAGGATTTTGATATCGACAGTCATATTTATGTGGTAGGAAACGAACAAGATTATCATTTCAAAGTCTTATTTACCATTCTAAAAAAATTAGGCTACGATTGGGCTGAAAAATTATATCATTTGTCTTACGGAATGGTGGAATTGCCTCACGGAAAAATGAAATCACGTGAAGGAACCGTAGTAGATGCAGACGATTTAATGCAAGAAATGACAGATACCGCAAGAGAAATATCAAAAGAATTAGGAAAACTCGAAGGCTATTCGGAGGAAGAAAAAGAACGATTGTATAAAATTATCGGACTGGGAGCTTTGAAATATTTTATTTTAAAAGTAGATCCTAAAAGAACCATTTTGTTTGACCCGAAAAAATCCATAGATTTTCAAGGAAATACAGGTCCGTTTATCCAATATACCTATGCACGTATTCAATCCATTTTAAGAAAAGCCGGAAATTCCAATGAATTGGATTTCAGTCAAGTGCAGCTGCAAGACAAAGAAAAAGAAATCATCAAACAGTTGGAACAATTTCCCGCCATAATCCAAACGGCTGCCGAACAACAAAATCCGGGAATTGTAGCCAATTATACTTATGATTTGGTTAAATTATACAATTCGTTTTATCAAAGTATTCCGATATTGGCGGCAACCGACGAAAAAGAAAAAAATTTCCGAATTGCTCTTTCTAAAAAAACCGGCGATACAATAAAAAATGCTTTTAAGTTGTTAGGAATAGAAGTGCCCGAAAGGATGTAAAACAATTTAACATTTTTGATGGCAATACCCAACAAAAATATTAAACCGGATTTATATAATAAAGACAAGAGATTTTTTTATGAAAAAAATCCTTGAAAACCATTGGATTTTAAGAGAAATAAAAAAACTATTACAAAACAAAGATGAATAAATTTATTATAATTATTAGCCTTACATTATTTATGGGCTGTCAAAACACAAAAAATATGAACAAAAAACAACCGAAGAAACAACCCGATATAAAAATCAAAAAAACCGATGAAGAATGGGAAAAAATCCTTACCCCGCAACAATTTTATATTTTGCGTAAAAAAGGTACCGATTTGCCCGGCACGGGAAAATATACTTATCATTTTGACGACGGTGTTTATCGTTGTGCCGCTTGCGGTGCTCAACTTTTCAAATCGGATAATAAATACGAAAGTCATTGCGGTTGGCCTTCTTTTGATGATGCTATCGAAGGAGCTATTATTTTTCAACCCGATTACAGCCACAATATGATACGAACCGAAATTATCTGTGCCAATTGCGGAGGGCATTTGGGACATATTTTTGACGACGGTCCCCAAGAAACCACCGGAAAAAGATATTGTGTTAATTCAACATCCATAGAATTTGAACCGAAAAAAGAAAAATAGTATTCCTGAACAGTTAAGCTTTTCAATTATAATTCCCGTCTATAACAGACCGGAAGAAATTGACGAACTTTTGCAAAGTTTGATCCGACAAACCTATAAAAATTTTGAAGTAATAATCGTAGAAGACGGTTCAAAAATCAAAGCGGATAAAATTGTAGACAAATATCGTCAAAAACTTGAAATTCAATATTTTTATAAAGAAAATTCCGGTCCGGGGCAAAGCAGAAATTATGGAATGGAAAAAGCCAACGGAAACTATTTTATCATTTTGGATTCCGATGTAATTGTTCCGCCCGCTTATGTAAAAACAGTAGCGGATTATCTAAAACATCACCCGATAGATGCTTTCGGCGGACCCGATGCCGCACATAAAAACTTTACGGCTTTACAAAAAGCAATAGATTTTGCAATGACTTCGGTTTTTACCACCGGTGGAATCCGTGGAAAAGCCGAAAAATTGGAAAAATTCCACCCGAGAAGTTTCAATATGGGTATTAGTCGGGAAGTTTTCCAAAAAACCGGCGGATTTTCAAAAATGCGTTTTGGAGAAGATATAGATTTGAGTATCAGAATAATAAAAAACAATTTTAAAACTGCACTTATCAAAGAGGCTTTTGTTTATCACAAACGACGAAACACCATCAAACAATTTTTTAAACAAATATACAATTCGGGGCTTGCTCGTATCAATCTATACAAAAAACATCCGCAATCATTGAAAATCGTGCATTTTTTTCCTTTGATATTTTTATTGGGTTTTATCTTTTCTTTTGTTTTATATGGCTTGGGACTTCCCTATTTGCTCATTATATATATCGCCTATTTTATTTTGATTCTTATCGCTTCTACGATAAAATATAGTTCATTGAAAACAGGCTTTTTGTCGGTAGTTACAAGTTTTGTTATGCTTACAGCTTATGCCTTGGGATTTATAGAAGGAATTTGGAAACGGATTATATTCAACAAAAATGAATTTAATAAATTTGAAAAAAATTTTTATGATTAATTAAGTTTTTTAAAATGAAGAAAATACTCATTATCAACGGTCCCAATTTGAATTTATTGGGCAAAAGACAACCTGAAATATACGGCAACAAATCTTTTGAAACCTATTTAAAAGAATTGCGAGACAAATTCCCCGATATAATTATTGATTACTACCAAACCAATCATGAAGGCGATATTATCGATAAATTACAAGCCTCCGATGGAAAATATATAGGAATTATACTAAATCCGGCAGCATATACGCATACGTCAATAGCCATTGGCGATACGGTGATTGCCCTTGATACACCCGTCGTTGAAGTTCATATTTCGGATATTTCAAAACGCGAAGGTTTTAGACAATACTCTTATATTGCCGATTATGTAGCACATCGTATAATGGGAATAGGTTTGGATGGTTATGAGTTGGCGGTTCAATATTTAATTGAAAACCATTAAACTATGAAAAACCTTATTTTGATAAGGCACGGCAAAGCCACACACGAACCTATGCCTGACAAAAAAAGATTTTTAACGGAAAAAGGTATTAAACGGAGTCGTAAATTTGCAGAAAAGCTCAAAGAACAAAACATTAAACCCGATTTAATCATTTCCAGCCCTGCTATACGAGCTTTGGATACCGCCAAAATATTTGCCGAAATTTTCAATTATCCCTCAAACAAAATCCAAATAAACAAAAACTTTTATTTTGCACCGGATGAATTGGTTTTTAATGAGTTATATTCACTTCCCAATGAAAAAAATACGGTTTTTATCTTTGGACACAATCCGCTTTGGACGGAACTTGCCGATTATTTTTCACAAAATGAAATTTGGCATTTACGCACCAGCGGTATTTTCGGAGTAAGTTTTGACACAAATGATTGGACAAAAATTGAAACTGCTTCTAAAAAAGATTTAGTATATATCAATTAAGGAAATAAAACC
>JALSPZ010000113.1 GCA_026985675.1 Flavobacteriales bacterium | reverse complement strand
ACAAATTTTTAACGTTTTTAAGGTTCGCCAATTAGGTCCCGCTTTGACCAGCGGACGTTTAACGGATATTGAAATGCATCCCAAGTATAACAATACCATTTGGGTAGGAACAGCAGGCGGCGGTGTCTGGAAATCCATCGACGGAGGAATCAATTTCACCTCGATGTTTGATAAACACAATTCGTCTATCGGCGTAGTTAAATTGGACCCCAAAAACCCCGATAAAGTTGTTTGGGTGGGAACCGGAGAAACCTGGACCCGCAACAGCACTTCCGTAGGAGACGGATTGTATAAATCGACCGACGGAGGGAACAATTGGAAAAAAATAGGTTTTGACGATTCGGAAAGAATTAGCGCCATTGTAATCAACCCGAAAAATACCGATATCGTATATGTAGGCATATTGGGACATCTCTGGGGCGATTATGACAAAAGAGGTGTATATAAAACCACCGACGGAGGAAAAACCTGGAAAAAAATACTTGCCGGCTTGCCCGATACAGGTGTTTCGGATATTGTAATGGACCCAAAAAATCCGAATATTTTATATGCTGCTATGTGGCAATTTCGCAGAACCCCTTGGAGTTTTAATTCGGGAGGTAAAAATTCGGCTTTATACAAAACCACCGACGGCGGTAAAACTTGGAAAAAAATCCACAACGGTTTTCCCAAAGGGAAATTGGGAAGAATAGCTATTGCCGTAGCACCTTCCAATCCCAAAAAATTATATGCGGTAATAGAATCCGAAAAAGATAAAGACAAAGGACTTTATGTGTCGGAAGATGCCGGAAAACATTGGAAAAAAACCAATGGAGATTTCGGAATAACCGTTCGTCCCTTCTATTTCGGACGTTTGGTAGTTGACCCGAAAGATGAAAATACGGTTTCCAAAGCCGGATTGCAAGGTTATATCAGCAGAGACGGTGGAAAAACTTTTAAAACTTTCGGTTGGATGCACTCCGATATTCATGATATTGCTTATGATAAGGACAATTCCAAACGTATGTATTTTGCCACCGACGGAGGATTTTATTATTCTTGGGACAGAGGAAAAACTCTGATACATAATCAAAATTTGAATGTTGCGCAAGCATATTATGTTAGTGTAGATAATGCCCAACCCTACAATATTTACACGGGCTTACAAGATAACGGTTGTTGGACTGCTCCTTCGGAAGCTCCCGGAGGAATCAAAGGAAAAGATTGGACGGCAATTGGCTATGGTGATGGTTTCAGGGCTTTTAGGCATCCTACAAAAAAAATCATTTATTCCGAAATGCAAGCCGGCGAAGGTATTTGGCGTTATAATCAAGTAAAACACCAAATAAGAGACATCAAACCTTTTGCAGAAAAAGAAGGAGAAAAATTGCGTTTCAATTGGAATACCGCTTTGCAAATCAGTCCTAATCATCCCGATAGAGTTTATGTTGGTAGTCAATATTTACATCGCTCCGATGATATGGGCGACAATTGGAATATTATATCTCCCGATTTGACCAAAAACGATAAAAGCAAACAAAATCAAGCCCAATCGGGAGGACTAACGGTGGATAATTCGGGAGCTGAAAATTACGGAACCATCTTTACTATTGCCGAATCGCCCAAAAACGATCAAATCATTTGGATAGGAACCGATGATGGAAATGTTCAAATTACCAAAAACGGTGGAAAAACTTGGCAAAATATAACTGCCAATATTCCCGGATTGCCTGAAAATTCTTGGGTGTATCATATTGAAGCTAGTAATTTTGATGAAGGAACCGCCTATGCAGTTTTTGACCGTCATACTTTAAATGACAGAAATCCTTATGTTTATAAAACAACAGACTATGGTCAAACATGGAAATCTTTGGCAACACCTGACATCCAAGATTTTGCTCGAAGTATTCAAGAGGATTTTGTAAATCCCGATATTTTGTATCTCGGCACGGAAGATGGTTTATATATCAGCTTAAACGGCGGAAAAAAATGGATGAAATTCCAAAACGACAATATGCCTACCGTTCCGGTTCATCACGTAACCTTACAACGTCAAACCAACGATTTGGTATTGGCTACGCATGGAAGAGGAATTATAATTATTGATGATATCAGCCCTTTAAGGGAAATTAAACCCGAACTTTTGCAAGAAAATGTTCATTTCTTCCCTACTCCGACATTTGTGATGCGGGAACGGGAAGATTTTGGTGCGCCTATGTTTAGCGATTCATATGTTGCTTCCAATCCTACACATCAAGCAAAATTTATTTATTCATTGAAAAAAAGACATACTTTCGGAAAAATGAGTATGCGTATTTTGGATAAAGACGGAAAAGAAGTGGTTAAACTTCAACCGGGGAAACAAAAAGGTTTAAATAAAGTTAATTGGAATTTTAGAGGAAAAATTCCTGTTTCCGCCAAAGGAAAAACTTTTAGTTTCGGGAGTTTTGTCGCTCCGCGTTACCCTGCCGGTAAATATACGCTTGAATTGAAAAAAGGGAAAAAAATATATACCCATGATTTTGAAACCAAATACGATGATTTTGCCGGAATTCCTTTGGAAGAAAGAAAAATACAAGAGAAAACCGCTTGGAAATTGTATGATATGATCCAAGACTTGGCTTATTTGGTTTATCAAATAGATGAAATGGAAAAATATGCTCAAAATCTAAAAAAAGAAAATCCAAAGATTGGAAAAACAGCGAATAAATTAATTACTCCATTGGAAAATTTGAAAAAAGACTTGGTGCAAACTACCGGAGATAATTATACTCAAACACCGGAGCCCGAATTAAGAGAAAAGATTTCCAAGCTATATCAAAATATCGTGGGTGAATATCATAAACCTTCCAATTCGCAAATGAAAAATTTGACTATATTAGATTCCGATTTAAAAGAAGCTCATCTGAAATTTGATAAAATAAAGAAAAAATATTTTGTCAAACTTCAAAAAAGAGCGGAAAAATACAAATTGCCGAAATTTAAAATAAAGTCATTTGATGAGTTTATAAAAAAATAAAAATAATGGGCGGCGCTTTTCGCCGCCCATTATTTTATTGTAAAAACTTAATTTTCAACCCAAAGATTCTTGAATGAAAAAACAGACTAAAAAATGAAAAAAATATCAATGAAAATATTTGCCAATTTATAAAAACTTATTATCTTTGCATTCGCAATGCGAAAGTAGCTCAGTTGGTAGAGCACCACCTTGCCAAGGTGGATGTCGCGGGTTCGAGTCCCGTCTTTCGCTCTTTTTTTATACAGTCTAACGATGGGCTCGGGTGGTGGAATTGGTAGACACGTTGGACTTAAAATCCAATGGACAGTAATGTCCGTGCGGGTTCAAGTCCCGCCCCGAGTACTCACAAAAACCCTAACTTGTTTTTAATTAAATAGTTAGGGTTTTTTATTTACCTAATATGTAAAAAAAATA
>JALSPZ010000112.1 GCA_026985675.1 Flavobacteriales bacterium | reverse complement strand
TATCGTTTACCGATAAAATCCAATTATATCAAAATTCTTAATTATCAATTCGGACAAAAAATTATTCAACAATTTGCACGTTTAAAAAATTATGATTTAAACGTGATTGTTTATAATTTTGTAGATATGTTATCGCATGCCAAAACGGAAATGGATTTAATTAAGGAGTTGGCTTCCAATGATAAAGCTTATCGTTCTTTAACAAAATCTTGGTTTGAAAACTCTCCTTTATTTGAGATTGTTAAATTAGCAGCACAAAATAAGATGAAACTTCTAATAACAACCGACCACGGAACTATAAATGTGAAACGCCCTACAAAGGTTATCGGAACCAAAGAAACAAGTTTGAATTTGCGTTACAAAACCGGTAGAAGTTTAACCTATGAAAAAAAAGATGTTTATGCCGTTGATAAACCCGAAAAAATAAAACTTCCTTCGGTTGCTATTAATAGTCAATATATTTTTGCCAAAGAAGATTATTTCTTTGTTTATCCCAATAATTACAATACTTATGTAGAACATTTTGAGAATACTTATCAGCACGGCGGCATTTCATTACAGGAAATGATTATTCCTTTTGTTGAATTAAATCCTCGTTAATATTTTATCTATTATGTGGTTGGAACGTTCGGAATTGTTATTAGGTAAAGAAGCACTTGATAATTTAAAACAATCTCATGTTTTGGTGGTCGGACTAGGGGGAGTAGGTTCTTTTGCTGCTGAATTTTTGGTAAGAGCGGGATTGGGAAAAATTACCATTGTTGATGGAGACAGTATTGATGAAAGCAATATTAACCGTCAATTGCCTGCTTTACAATCCACAGTAGGGCAATATAAAACCGAAATTATGGAAAAACGTCTTTTGGATATCAATCCGGAATTGGACTTGACCAAAATTACACGTTTTATTCATCCCGACGAATTTGAAGAATTACTTTCAAAAAATCATTATGATTATATCATTGATGCCATTGATAGTGTCTCTCCTAAAATATATTTGATTGTAGCAGCCAAACGCTTTAAAATTAAAATCGTATCTGCTATGGGAGCCGGTGGCAAAACGGATCCATCCAAAGTAAAAATAAGCGATATTTCCAAAACCCGCGATGATTTTTTGGCTCGCACCATACGCAAACGACTGAAAAAATTTAAAATTAACAAAGGCGTGAAATGTGTATTTTCTACCGAATTGCAAAATCCCGATGCTTTGCAAATGACCGATAATACCGGCTATAAAAAATCTCATTACGGCACCATAAGTTATATGCCGGCACTTTTTGGATTATATGCGGCAGCGGAAGTAATAAAATATCTAGGAAAAAACTACGAAAACACTAAATAAATTAGTGTATTCGTGGCGATATTTCTTACATTTTTGAATCAATTATATTCAAAATATCTTTCTCCCTTTGGATGGTTTTTTCCAAAATATCTTTGGCTTTGTTGCGTAGTTCGTTTGCTTTATCCTTGTTTTTAAGTGACGATGCATTGATTTTTACATTATAAAAAGCTCCGTAAACTGCTGTTCGTGCAGCCAAAGTTCCTACGGCAACATCGGAAATGGAAGCGGGCAATCCGTCTCTTGCCATGGCTTCCATTACTTCCAAGGAATCATAAGCCGTTTGCATAACTTTCAATGGAACTTCCGTAGCATAAAGCGTGGCTTTTTCTATGGCTTCGGCTCTTGATTTTTTGTCTTCCTCTGTTTTTTTCGGTAGTTGAAAGGCAGACATGATTTTATTGAAAGCATTGGTATCTTCATCTACCAAAAGTAAGAGTTGTTGTTTATATTTTTCACCTTTTACCGCCCAATCGGAATAAAATTCCCATTTGTCATCCCAACCTCGTTTGTGTGCGGATAAATTTGCCACCATTGTAGCCAATGCTACTCCGAGTGTGCCCGAATAAGCAGCAATAGAACCGCCACCGGGGGCAGGAGCTTCGGATGCGGTTAAGTCGGCAAAGTCCGAAAGCCTTAAGTCTATAAGTTTATTGGAATTATTATCTTCCAAAAGATATTCAATGATTTTTTCTTTGGGATTAAAAGGTTTTAAATCATCTAACCCCAAGGATTTTACGGCTATTTTTATTTTTTCTTTTTCGGATATTCCCAAAGAGCGTTGTTGTTTTTTTAAGAAGTAATCGGCGGCATCCAATAGCACTTTTTTAGGAACCAAGCCGATAATTTCAGAACCGGTTACACGAATGCCACGTTTGTCGGCGGCTTTTACTGATTCATCAAATACCAAATGCACGGGAGCGGCTTTGATATCGGTAATATTGTAAGATACTTGGGCAATTCCGTATTCTTCAATATACCAACCGATGCCTTTTACTCCTTTGAATTTTCCCGGAATACGAACAGGATTTCCGTTTTCGTCCAAGACTTTTTTACCGGTAAGAGGATTTCCCATTCTTTTGATTCTACCGGCTTCGCGTATATCAAAAGCTATGGCATTGGCTCTACGAGTGGAAGTGGTATTGAGATTAATATTATAAGCGATTAAAAAATCACGGGCTGATATGGCGACGGCTCCCGATTTTGCTACTTCTTCATCGAAAGTATCCGGTCCAAAATCGGGTTTCCATTCGGGATTTTGCAATTTTTCCGGCAGTGCTTCGTATTCTCCTGCACGAACATTTGCCAAATTGCGTCTTTTTTCTTCCGTAGCGGCATTTTCATAAAAATAAACCGGAATATGCAGTTCTTCTCCTACTTTTTTTCCCAATTTGCGGGCATATTCGGCGGTTTCTTCCATTGTTATATTCGAGATAGGGACTAACGGACAAACATCAGTAGCGCCAAAACGTGGATGTTCTCCTTTGTGATGTTGCATATCAATCAATTCCTTAGCTTTTTTTATCAGGAGAAAAGCGGCTTGTATCACTTGCTCGGGTTCTCCAACAAAAGTTATTACTGTGCGGTTAGTGGCTTTACCCGGATCTACATCCAGTAATTTTACTCCTTCTACGGTTTCTACTTGTTTGGCAATTTCGTTAATGATATTCAAATCACGTCCTTCACTGATATTGGGAACGCATTCGATGAGTTTCTTTTGCATAACATATGGTTTTGTGTTGCTAAAAATAGTAAAAGAATGGCAAAAACAAATGATTTTTTATTTTTTTTAGGACAAATAAATAAATTGTTGTTTTAGTTGGCTAAATTTTCCCCTAATATTTTTTAAAATTATTTTTGTGAAATAAAAAAAAAGCTATAAATTTGCAACCGCTTTTAATAAGTAATGGCCTATGGTGTAACTGGCAACACGTCTGATTTTGGTTCAGAAGAGTCCAGGTTCGAGCCCTGGTAGGCCAGCCAAAAGTCGCAAATCCATTGGATTTGCGACTTTTTTGTTTGATCAGAAAAGTTTATCTTTGATAAAAAATTTTTATATGTCGCAGCGAAAGAA
>JALSPZ010000111.1 GCA_026985675.1 Flavobacteriales bacterium | reverse complement strand
AATTCGGTTTGCGATGTAATATCATTTCCGGCAATATCCGTAGCTTTCAGTGGGATATCATAATGGGTAATCACTTGATTTCCGAATTTATTTTCGATTTTTATTTTTTCTTGTGCTTCAATACCTTTTTCTTTGATATCACAAGAAAACAGAAAAAAAAGAATTATTATATAATAAAAAATATTTTTCATATTAAATGACTTATAATCATACAAAAATATGATTTTTATTGTATCAAAAATTATTCCTTCCGATAAAAATTATGTAATTTTAACATTTTATCAAAAAAATGGAAATTATAGAACAAATAAGAAAATATGTTTTATCTAAAAAATTTGTCGAAGAATGTATGCCTTTTGACGAATCTACTTTGGTGTATAAAATCGGTGGAAAAATGTTTCTGTTGATGAGTTTGGATCAAGAGCCTTTGCGTATTAATGTGAAGACGTCGCCGGAACATTCGGAAGTTTTAAGGCAGCAATACCCTCAAATTACTCCCGGATATCATATGAATAAAAAACACTGGAATTCATTAATTATTGACGGTTTCTTGCCACCGGATTTGATTTTTAGTTTAATAGATGAATCTTATGATTTGGTTTTCAAAAAATTACCGGCTAAAATTAAAAATCAATTGGACTTGTAGATAAATTTTTTGAAGCGGTTTATATTTTTTTTGTTTTCAAAGCCTAAAATAACCGATATATAATTGAAATATTGTATTTTTGCAAGTCATACTTTTAAAGATTAATCTATGAAGCGTTTTAGAGAATATAAAGGATTGGATTTAACCGGTTTTGCCAAAGAAATACAAAAATTTTGGGAAGAAAATAAAATTTTCGAAAAATCTATTGACACCCGTCCCAAAGACAGAACATTTGTGTTTTACGAAGGACCTCCGTCAGCTAACGGAATGCCGGGGATTCATCACGTAATGGCAAGAACGGTTAAAGATTTGTTCAACCGTTATAAAACGCAACAAGGATATAGAGTACCTCGTAAAGCTGGTTGGGATACACACGGACTTCCCGTTGAACTCGGCGTAGAAAAAGCCCTCGGAATTACCAAAGAAGATATCGGTAAAAAAATCAGTGTGGACGAATACAATGACGCTTGTAAAAAATCCGTAATGAAATACACCGATGTTTGGGAACGCTTAACCAAAGAAATGGGTTATTGGGTGGATATGAAAGACCCTTATATTACCTACAAACCCAAATATATGGAAAGCGTGTGGTGGCTTTTGAAACAGATTTATGACAAAGGTTTGCTTTATAAAGGATATACCATTCAACCTTATTCGCCTAAAGCGGGAACCGGTTTGAGCACCCACGAACTCAATATGCCCGGGTGTTACCGCGATGTTGCCGACAATACGGTGGTGGCACAATTCAAAGCCAAAGAAGAGAGTTTGCCCGAAAATCTACAAAATTTGGATGCACCTTTGTATTTCTTGGCTTGGACAACTACGCCTTGGACCTTGCCTTCCAATACGGCATTGGCGGTGGGACCGAAAATAGATTATGTGCTGGTAAAGACTTACAATCCTTATACTTTTCAAAAACAATATGTGATTTTGGCTAAAAATTTGGTAGGAAATCATTTTGGAAAGAAATTTGTTGCCGTTGATAATGAAACGGATTTTAATCAATTTGATGCCAAAACAAGCAAACAAATTCCTTATCAAATTTTGCAAGAATTTAAAGGAAAAGATTTGACGGGAATAAAATATGAGCAACTTTTACCTTATGCTTTGCCTTACGAAAATCCCGAAAAGGCATTTGTTGTAATTCCCGGTAATTTTGTTACAACGGAAGATGGAACGGGAATCGTTCATATAGCGCCTACTTTCGGTCAAGATGATGCCAAAGTTGCCAAAGAAGCCGGAGTTCCGCCTATGTTGGTGTTGGACGAAAATGAAAATCCTGTTCCGCTGGTGGATTTACAAGGACGTTTTCGTAAAGAAATGGGAGAATTTGCCGGTCGATATGTCAAACAAGAATATTATACCGAAAATGATAACAAACCTTCACGTCCGGTAGATGTGGATATCATTATCAAACTAAAAAACGAAAATTTGGCTTTCAATGCCGAAAAACACAAACACAGTTATCCGCATTGTTGGCGGACAGATAAACCGGTTTTGTATTATCCTTTGGATTCGTGGTTTATCAAAGTCCCTGCGGTTCGTGAGCGTTTGATAGAATTGAACAAAACTATCAACTGGAAACCCAAATCCACCGGCGAAGGAAGATTCGGGCAATGGTTGGCAAATGCCAATGATTGGAACTTGTCCCGTTCGCGTTTTTGGGGAATTCCTTTGCCTATTTGGCGAACAGAAGACGGAAGTGAAGAAAAAATTATCGGATCGGTGGAAGAGCTTATGCAAGAAATTGATAAATCCATCCAAGCGGGATTGATGACCGAACATCCTTTCCCTGATTTTAAAGTAGGGGATATGTCCGATGAAAATTATGAAAAAATAGATTTACACAAAAATTATGTAGATAAAATTATTTTGGTATCCGATTCCGGAAAACCAATGAAACGTGAAGCGGATTTGATTGATGTTTGGTTTGATTCCGGTTCGATGCCTTATGCGCAATGGCATTATCCTTTTGAAAACAAAAATCTCATCGACAAAAGAGAATTTTTTCCTGCTGATTTCATTGCAGAAGGCGTTGATCAAACCCGTGGTTGGTTCTATACTTTGCATACCATTGCCACGATGGTTTTTGACTCGGTAGCTTATAAAAATGTGGTTTCCAACGGATTGGTATTGGATGCCAAAGGACAAAAAATGTCCAAACGATTGGGAAATGCCGTTGAACCTTTTTCAACTTTGGAAAAATACAGCCCCGATGCTACCCGTTGGTATATGATTTGGAATGCTAATCCTTGGGACAATCTCAAATTTGATGTCAAAGGAATTGAAGAAGTGCGTCGTAAATTTTTCGGAACGCTTTACAATACATACGGATTTTTCAGTCTATATGCCAATGTGGATGGTTTTGTGTATAATGAAGACGAAATTCCCTATAAAGAACGACCCGAATTGGATCGTTGGATACTATCGGAACTCAACACATTGATAGAAAATGTAACCGGTTTTTATGAAGATTACGAACCGACAAAAGTTGCAAGAGCCATACAAAAATTTGTTATCGACGATTTGAGTAATTGGTATGTGCGTTTGAGCCGCAGACGTTTCTGGAAAGGTCAGATGGGGACGGACAAAATATCGGCTTATCAAACCTTGTATCACGCTTTGAATACCGTAGCCAAATTAATGGCGCCTATTGCTCCTTTTTATGCGGATAAATTGTATAAAGATTTGAATGAAGTAACCGGTATGGAAAATTTCGAATCGGTGCATTTGGCTGATTTTCCCGTGTCAAAACCGGAAGAAGTGGATAAAGATTTGGAACGCAAAATGCAAAAAGCACAAT
>JALSPZ010000110.1 GCA_026985675.1 Flavobacteriales bacterium | reverse complement strand
AAATGGTTTCGGAAGGAGGTGGTCGTCCGCGTCCGGTTCCTATTGAAGGAAGTGAAACCATTATTGAATGTGATACGGTAATTGCCGCTATCGGTCAAAAAGCGGATTTTAGTTTGTTGCCTGATGATGTTATGGAAAAATTGGAAATGATCAAAGGAAAAATTAAAGTGGATGACGAACGTAGAACAAGTATTCCGAAATTATGGGCTGGGGGTGATGCCGTTAAATACGGAAGAGTAGATGCTATTTCTGCTATTGCTGATGGTTATGCTGCTACTAAATCTATTGATAAAGCTCTGATGGGAGAAGTTAGGTGAAAGGTCAGAAGTCGGAAGTCAGAAGTCGGAAGTCGGGCAAGTGTGCGAGCGATTTCTCGATACATTCCAAACAAGTTTGGAATATGTGAAACCGATAGATATTTTTCATTTTTTTTTGTTTGCGACCTCTTAATACATCCTAAACAAGTTTAGGGCACTCGAAGTAACATAAGGATATAAAAAATGAAATGAGCATTTAAAAAGTCAAAATTTTTTATTTGAGGTATATTACTTAAAACAGATGATTATAAATTTGATTGAAAAAGTAACAAAAACAGAAGGTAAGTTTTTTAAATCGATTATTTTTCGGGTTTATCTGAAATAATTATTCCAAACTTTTTCAATATTTCTTTAAAAGTATCAAATTCCACCTGATATGAGAGCCCTATTCCTTGGGTATATCCTTCTTCTTGTCCGATATATTCCAATTCGGTTTGTTTATTAAAAAATCTGAATTTTAAATTTCCCTCTTTGTCCAGATATACTTCAATTTCCATATCTCCGACTATTGATGATTTTGTGTATCGCCCTACAGGAATTGCAACACTTCCATTGATATAGATTCGTTTATTGATTTTGGTAGTTAAACTTAATCCTACTTGCGGATCATTTTTGATATTTGTATTGATATCATTAGTTCCGCCTTTATATTTCAGATTTACTTTGAAATTTTCATCTTGGCTCATCATAGCGTTTAGCAGGTTTAACCCTCTTTCAGACAAGGTTTCTACCGCTCCTTCCGCCACCTGTGTATTGAACCGATAATCATTCTCATTGATGAAATTTCCAAATGATAATAACGAAATCACTTGTAGGTTTTTACGGTCGGGATCACTTAAAATATATTCTATTTGAGATTTCAATATGGAATTAGCTTTGGGAAGAGCTAAATCAAAGGTAATTTTAGGTTGGGTTAGTTTTTCTTTAAGATAAATGATAACTTTTACGGGCATATTATTCTGATTGCCCGTAGGTTGAGTTGTTAATAAAATATAGGGGTTGGCAATGGTTTCATAAATGGCTTTAATATCCAAATTGGCTTCATAAGGGTCACCTTCCCAACTGATATAACTACCGGGTTCTACATTGAATCTTTTATCTATTACTCCATAATATTTAAAATTGTATATACCTTTTAATACGGTAAAATCTCCCCACATATTAAATTTTCCATTGGTATTGATTTCCAAAAGCATTGTTCCGCTGCCACTGGCTTCCAAATAACTTCCCGATTGTTGGTCCATAAGGATTTTTACAATGGCATCGGGAGTTATATCCAAATCAAAATTCATTTCCAGTCCTTCATATATTTTCTTATGTTTTTTTCCTTTCTTTTTTTTGTATTCATTTTTGGAAATGATATGAATAAAGTCGTTTTCTCCTTCTGTTTCTACATCGTTCAAAGTAAGAACCAGATTGGTGCCTTTACGGGTTTGCATATTGGCATCTATATTTAAACGATTAACATATCCGTGAATTTGTGCATCACCGCCAACAAATATTTTACCGTAATATAATTCTTGCGGATCTTCCGGTGTATCCAATACCAATAAGTTTTCAGTGTCTATTTTCAAATCCAAATACCAGTTGTTAAAATTATGATGACGGATAACTCCCGATAATTTTCCTTGGGTATGATATTTTGTATCTTCAAATTTTGCATCTTTAAAAATAAATTCTTGCCGGTCTAAATAAACAATAGTGTTATTTGAGAATTGATAATCAACATTCAAGGCTAAAATTTTCATTCCAAATTGATGCAAATATAGTTTTCCTTTAAAGTTAAGATTATCCAAAGGTCCTTCTATCTGTACATTTCCGGTCCATTTTCCTCTGACGTTTCCGAAAATATCTTTAAACAATGGTGCTAATGTTTTTACGGGAAATTCTTGTAAAAAAACAGAAGCGTTCAAATAGGGTTTCTTTTTGCCTAAATCCAAATAACCATTAACTCTGGCTAATGATATTTCATCTTTTTTCAGATTGAAATCTATAAAAATTACATTTCCTTTGAGGGTGTTTATTTTAATCAATGCATCTCCTAGTTCTTGTCCGTTCAATTTAAAGTTTTTAATTTTCAGATTTGCATTGGGCAAGATATCTTTTCCGAATTTTTTTGCTTTGATATCCCCGTTAAGCATACCTTCAAAATTAAAACTTGAATTTTCAGGTGAAAGATGTGCCAAGTTTATTTTTTGCAGTTGAATTAAAAAGTTTAAATTCTCCTTTGTTTTATATCCGCTTGTAGAAATGTTTTCATCATTATGAAAAATACTGACATCTTCCACAAACAAAGAATCTTTGGTAGTGGAATAAAATATTTTGTTTTTGTTTTTTTCCGGATCTATATACCAGTCCAGATTCTTGAAATTGAAAAGAGATTTTTGTAAACCGAAAATAAAGTTTTGCATTTCATCCATTGTATAATAAAAAGATAAATCGTAATGATCTATAAATTGAGTGCCGCCTTTAAATTTGGTTTTCAAGTATAATGTATCATTTATGGTTGTATTTAATAATTTAAAATCTTTTATGTTATAAATATTTGCATGAATGGAATCAATTTTTAAGAAAAGATTATAAATGGGGTTTTTATTATTAATATTTAAATGTATGTTCGAAAAGGAATTTTTTTTAATTTTTATCTCGGGAGAAATCAATTTCATTTTAAACAGATTGTCTTGCGAATCCATTTTTCCCTTGATATGCGTGTTCTTGGAAACATACATCCCGGGTTTTAATAAACCGATGATTTTATTATGTATTTTTAAGTCATAATGAACAAATTCACGTTGTTTCAGCGGAGAAATTTGATAGTTGGCAAAAACACTTCCCAAAGCATTTTTTACCAGTATAGGGATGTTTTCATATTGAAATTTACCGGTTATTTCACCGGAGACTATATCATTGGATTGGAATTGAATTTGTTTGATACTATCTTTTACAAGGGAACGCGCGGTAAAGTCTTTAAAATTATAAGTATCATATTCATTCTTGTATTGAAAATCTTTAAGTTTAAGTAAACCGGTAATATTTTCGGGTTTATTTCCTTGAGCTTTGATTTCCAAAAAACCTTTGATTTGGGATATGGTATCTCTTGATATCCAGTGTGTTTTGTATAAGTTTGCTTGGCAAATTTCGGTAGTAAAATTAA
>JALSPZ010000109.1 GCA_026985675.1 Flavobacteriales bacterium | reverse complement strand
TTAGTCAATACCCACGATATGAACTCCATTATGGAAATCGGGGAACATATCATTTTGCTCAAAGACGGACACAAACAATGGGAAGGAAGTAAAGATGATATTTTTCATACGGATAATCCCGATATCAACGATTTTGTTTTCTCCTCTACTTTATTTAAGAAAATTAAGGAGTTAGTAAATAAAGAAGGCGATTTTAATCTTTAATTTTTATGAAAAAAATTAGTTTTAAAGATGATTATTCCACTGGTGCTCATCCCCGAATACTTCAAGCAATTCATAGAGCTAACAAAGGCATAGAAGAATCTTATGGAAATGATAGTTATTCTAAAAAAGCCGAAAAAAAAATAAAAAAAATCTTTGCTTGCGAAAACTCCTCCGTTCATTTTGTTAGTAGTGGGACGCAAGCCAATTTATTGGTCATAAGTTCCGCATTAAAACCTTACGAATCTGTAATTGCAGCCCATACGGGACATATTCATTTACACGAGACGGGAGCTATTGAAGCTACCGGACATAAAATAAATACCATCGAAACCAAAGACGGAAAATTGTCGCCCGCTTTAATCCAAAAAATTTTGGACGCGCACCATACCCCTCCACATATGGTAAAACCCAAAATGGTATATATTTCCAATGCAACAGAATTGGGAACCGTTTACACTTTAAGTGAATTGGAAAATCTATCCTTATTTTGCCGACAAAATCATTTATATTTATACTTGGACGGAGCCCGGTTAGGAAATGCTTTAACAACAAATAATGATATAAAAGCAAGTGATATTTGCAAACTAACCGATGCTTTTTATATAGGTGGAACAAAGAACGGTGGAATGTTCGGGGAAGCCATAGTTATAAAAAATAAACAAATAAATGAGAATTTTGAATATTTAATGAAACAAAAAGGCGCTTTAATTGCCAAGTCCAGATATTTAGGTGCCCAATTTGAAGAGTTTTTCCATACAAATTTATATTTTGAATTAGCTAAAAGGGCAAATACCCAAGCAAAAAAACTTTTAGACAAGCTTAAACCATTAAATGTAAAATTTGACACGATAAATCAAACCAATCAAATATTTCCAATTTTACCCTCGTCTGTTGTAAGGCAATTGACAAAAGATTTTGATTTTCATATTTGGGAAAAAATAAATGAAGATTTATTGAAAATAAGACTGGTAACTTCTTGGAATACCACCGATGAAGAAATCGATATTTTGATTGATAAAATTGATAATTATTTAAAATCATAACTATTGTATTTTAGTTTAACTTTGCAAAAAAATTAATTTATGGAAATTGCTTTAATATCACACGATGGGAAAAAACCCGAAATGGTTCGTTTCGTGATGGAACACAAAGACGAATTATTGAGAAATGATGTAAAAATAATAGCCACGGGAACTACCGGAAAATATGTAGAAGAAACCGGATTGAAAGTTACACGTTTACTATCGGGACCCTACGGTGGAGATGCACAAATCGGTGCAAGAGTTGCCGAAGGAAAAACCCAAATGGTAATTTTTTTCCGCGATCCATTAGACAAACATCCACACGAACCGGATATTTCAATGCTTATGCGTTTATGCGATGTGCATAATATCCCCTTGGCAACTAATCCTGCAACTGCCGACTTACTTTTTAAAGCGGTTTTTCATTAATAAACAATTATCAAAGTAAATTTTTAGTTCTCTTACTGATTTTATTAGTAAGATTATAAACTGTATTTATAAACTCATTTCCAGAAGGATTTTTAATAATTTTATCTAATAAATCTATATCGCTTTTTAATTGTTTAAGCTCATCAACATTTGCATAACTGAGATATTGCTTATTATTAATCAATTCATTTACAGAAAGTTTTAATTGATTAAAAGTTTTTTTCTCTTCTTTTTTTATATTAAAATTCAATTCATCTAAAATAATTCCGGAATTTTCCAAAGCAAAAAGATATCCAAATTCCTGAGCATAAAAAGCAATATTATAAATCATTAATTTTTGCTTAGAAAATTCTGATTTTAAAGATTGATTAATACTCAATATCAAAGAGTTAATATTTATTAGAAATTTATTATGTAAATCGACTAGACTTTTTATTTTAGAAGTTTTGGATGGTGACAATGGAATGAGTCTTAATGTATTGTATAGTTTTTCTATTTCATTAATTTTATCGGTAAAGTCAGAATATTTATTTACAAAAAGTTTTAAAATAAAGAGGTTATCTTGTGCTATTGATAAAAACTCATCCAAATCTTGCAAAGCATATTTTACTTTTAACCGGTTAAAAACCGTATTTTTAACGACAGCAGTCTCAGCTGTTCGTAAATTATATGCTGCATTCAAAGCTTGCATAAGATTAGGATTATTTCCAAATTGGGCATAAGAAAAAAAACTTTGTAGTAATATAAATAAAAAAACAAATTGAGGTTTCATAATTTTTTAATTTTTATAGAGTGAAATCAAATCCGGTAAAAATCTAAATGCTTTAGAGGAAAAATTATTTACATAAGCAAACATCATTTTGGGACGATAATCCGGTTTTTCAACTAACTCATCCATTAATTTTAAATTTTCTTTCATATCTATTAATAAAGCTTTTGATTGAGGAGGTAGATTTTTTATTTTTAAAAGAGAATTTAATTTTTTCAATTGCTTTTTAACATCAAATTCCAACTTAGCTTTGGAAGTTCTTTTAGGGTCTTTTATCAACATATAATCAATCACCATTCGTTCGGTAGCATTTACCACTTCGCTAAGTAATTTCAATTTTTCAACAACCTTTTTATTTTCTTTGTATCCCAATTGTTTTTCAAAAATTTTATCAGCCATAACTTTATTTTCATCAAAAGTTTGCTGTAAATTTCTTATAAAAGATTCGTAATTCGGGTTTTCAAAATCCATCAACTCCAACCGGCTTTGGTTAACATAAAATCTAAATTTAGTAAACCTGTCTTTTAATTTTTTATCGTCGGGCAAATATCCAGAAATAATATCCATATTATAATCAAAACGCCCAAGGGTATTATCCATATCTTTAATGGATTTCTCTTTGAAATTATTACTGATAATAAAAACGTAATCCCTAACTACTCTATTAGAAAACATTAAATTTTCAAAGATAGCCTGACTTAATCTGGAAAAACTTTCTAAATTATTTTGAGCGAAAATTGATTGAGTAAATGATAAAATGCTTATCATTGAAAATATCAAATATGTTTTTTTCATAATAAATCCCATTTTAAATATTCTGAAGTTATAGCATTCAAGTTATTCTGCATAGTTAAACTTAAAGAAAAAATAGTTTTTACATTTTTCATTTTTGGATGCACTAGATTCCTTTGGAAAAAGTTCCATTCATTAATAACGGCTAAAAATTTATTACCTATTAAAATATCATTTAAAAACTTGTTACTTTTATTTTTTATAAGGCTTTCAAAATTATTTACATCTTTTATGAATTGATTGGTTAAACTTTGGTTCAGTTGTAAAGTTTTGGCCAAATATTCAAAAGTAATTTTCTGAACCAAAATTTTTAGGGACTGAATATCATTAAAATTCTTCCAATCCTTTTCATTTAGATTAAATTTTAAAAATAATTTTTCAGAGAAATTAGTTAATAGTTTACTAAAAGTATAAGCTTCAAAATGAAATTTTTTAAAATCATTTGACGTTAAATCGTTTGTAAGATAAGGTTCAAATTTTTTCCAAAATTCTTTTATTGCTTTCATTTGGGATAAAAGATCTTTATCTGTCAATTCGTTTTCAATAGCATTTAAATTTTCATAAAAAAGAGCAATAGTATAATCCATCTCTTTTTCAGCCATTTCTTTTTTAATATGGTTAATTTGGTATAATTTATCCTTAACCAATATATGTAGATAAACATTAGACTCGGTAGCTAATACATACAATTGTTTTGGACTGATAGACTCATGAAATTGAGCATTTAAGCTATTAAAATACAATAACAGCCCAAATAAAACAATTTTGTTAGGATTCATAATGATTTAATTTTAGATTGCATAAAATTACAAAAAAAATGCAAGTTTTACACTTGCATTTAAAATATTTTTTTAAAATTTGCATAATAACATATATATTATTAATATTTTAACAAATTTAAAAAATTTAACTATTAAAATGTTCTATTGTAATTTCCAATTTAATATTATACGAGGTTGTATTGATTAAATCATCTGTTTCAATACAAGTTCCTTCATAAATTACGTAGTTTTTATCAAGTCTTGTAACTTGCCCTGTTTGTCCGATAATTATTCTTATTACATTATTACCCGGAGCAATAAATTCTCCGGTATCACTATTAATCTAAATATAACTCAAAGCTGAGCTATCTGCATTTACCGGATCAGATTCAATTCCATTGCTTCCTCCAATATCAGGAACATTACTTACTCCTCCTGACAACCTAACAACTCCACTTTGTGTCCAAGAACCAAAAGTTACACTACGATAAAGTGACAAATAATGTGTATCACAATCCTCATCAAAAATCTTTTGATTATTCAAAAATAGTTTAGCGTGTCCTTTTTACGGTTAAATTTTCCGTAGATTCATCATTGGCTTCTTTTTTACAGAAAATCAAAGTCAAAGCAATTAATACTAAAAATATTGACTTTTTCATAAAACAAAATTTTTGAAATAAAAAAAATATCGTATAAAATTCAGCGAAAAAACTTTAATTTTTTATTACAAAATTAATATACAAAAGAAACTTTATCAAGGACAAGTAGCTAAGAATCAGTTACCTATTGAAATAGGAGAAACACTTACCGAAGAGGCTATAAAATATCCCAAAACTCCTTCACCTTCAACTGTGCTAACGGGATTACCAAGCGATATTCCGTAAAAAGGATGAGCACCATTGACCAAACTTACTTTTGCTCGATTCATAATTTTTAAATATTCATAATTTTCTCTATCAATATGAAACATAACTACTTGCCAGTATTCACCCCCAACAAAAAGTTCTTCGTCAATATTTATACTTTGTGTATCGGTGTTATACAAATAATCCGAGCGAACAATAATCCGAACATCATCGGGATTAGCCGTATTGGTGCAAATGAATAAATAGAAATCTTGTGTGTTGGGATCATCTTCAAAAATCATTTCCAGGTAATATTTATCCGTTCCTTCTTTTGGATGTGATTTTATTTGATTTAAACTAACTGTTGACAGCACAGTTTTGTCAGAGGTATAAGTTTGGTTCTCATACACTATTTCCAATTTGTATTGATGTCCAACAATAGCCGAAATATTTGTGCTGTATGTTCCGTCATTATTTGATGTGAAAACAATGGTATCTTGGGTTGTTTTATCAATAATTTTTACTTCCGCATCTGTTATTTTAGGATGATTAAGAATATTTTCATTAATTCCTTTGGTTTTGGAAAGCTTAACGGTAGTTAAAAAAGGAATGTCGGTAAACATTGCTTCTACTACAACTTTTTCCTCACTGTTTTCAGGAGTTAATACAACTTGCTTTTCACAAGCATATAAGAAAAAAAACAATAATAAAAGAAAAAAATAAACTATTTTATGAAACATAACATTGAATTTAATTCAAATTCAAATATAAAGATATTTTTTCCAAACTTTGTTCAAAATTTTCTTTTTCTATTGAAATACGTATATCCGAAGCATTCTCATAAATAGATTTCCGGCTTAAAAACAGAGCATTTATATAATCCTGCAGCTTTTCTTCGGGAACCTTGGTCAAAAGCGGACGTTCATTTTTTTGTTTAAGTAATCGCTCTATCAAAACATCCGTTTGAACATCCAGATATATTTTTTTATAGTTTTTTACTTCCAACAATTTTCTATTGGTTGGCTGAATAATAGTTCCCCCTCCTAAGGATAATATTAAGTTTGTATAATCTCTTTTTACAATATCTTTTAATACTTGATGTTCAATCTTTCTAAAAACTATTTCACCTTTTGCTTCAAATATTTGTGAAATTGATAGACCTGTTTTTGTTTCAATAGCTTCATCCAGATCAATGAAAACATAGGCATTTTTTTCAGCCAAAGCTTTTCCCAAAGTTGATTTTCCCGAACCCATAAATCCGAATAAAGCTATTTTCATAAGTATTTATTTAATAGCTATAGCTGATATTTCAATTTGAACATCTTTGGGCAATTTTGCCACTTGCACGGTTTCTCTAGCCGGTGGCGGAGTTTTTCCATTGAAATAACCACCGTAAATTTCATTGACCACAGAAAAATCGTTCATATCTTTTAGAAAAATACTGGTTTTGACAATGTTTCCAAAATTCATATCCGCCTCTTTTAAAACAGCCCGAAGATTTTCCATTACTAAATGAGTGGCTAATTCAATATTATCCAAAATAATTTCATTGGTTAAACTGTTTACGGGAATTTGTCCTGAAATAAACAATATTCCGTCTGTCAAAATAGCTTGACTATAAGGTCCGATAGGTGCAGGCACATTATCCGAAGTTACTTGTTTTTTTACCATAATTTTTTTTTGTAAAAATAATAATAAATTCAGGCTAAAAAAAATTTATATATAACTTTATTAACCTTTCATAAATTTTCTTGGCGTGATACCAAATTTATTTTTAAATGCTACAATAAAATGAGTAGGAGCGCTATAACCCAATTTATAGGCTACTTCTTTAACACTGTAATCTCCGCTTAATAACAATTGTTTGGACAAATCCAATTTATAATTTAACAAGTATTTATAAACCGGCAGTCCATAATATGCCTTAAAAGCTTTCTTAAAAACATTAATCGGCAAACCCACTTTTGCAGATAAATCTTCAACTGTCGGCGGTTCATTTATGTGGGCAATCATTATTTTTTTGGCTTTTTTTATTTTTTCAACTGTTTCTTTATTTTTTAAACCTTTACAAATTTCTTCCGCTGTATTATCTTCCTTAAAATAATAAGACAAAAATTCTATGATTTTTGCTTTAATAAATAAAATATCAAATTTTGTATCGATTTCTCGTCGAAAAATTTGTTGAATAATCAATTTCTCTTGAATACTCATATCTCTTTTTTCATAAAGTTTTTTCTTAATATTTTTCGGATTTAAAAATTTAAAATCAACTGCCTCATCATCAATAATTTCGTGAAAAGCATCTAATGAAAAAAGCAAAGAAAGTATTTTAACCCCCGGCAGTATCAAAACCTTTATCGGAATAATATTCTTCGGATTAAAAAAAAATAAAGATTCACCCGCTTGAAGGGGAAGTGTATATGTTCCTCCCAAAATCTTAAAGCTAAGATTTTTTTCCAAAACAAAATGAAATTGTATGTATAAATCAGATTTTACAGTATTGAAACGATAAGAGTCTTTTACGGTTTCCTTGCTTTTTCCTACAACCAATCCTTTATCTATATTTATCAATTCGAATATTTTTTCCATATAATTTTGATATCTTATTACAAAAATATAAAAATGCTTCTAAAAAAAATATTTTTAATATTTTTTTAACTGATTTTTAATGCATTCGATATTATAAATTCGTTTATCGATATTTTTATAACAAAGGTCTTTCTATATTTGCAGCATCAAAAGTTAAAAACTACAATACGTTTTTTTCATAATAAATAATTTTTTGGTTAATTAACAAAAAAGCAGCGAAAATTCGCTGCTTTTTTACTGTATCAAAGCCAAACCAATCCGTTTTCTATCTTTATCAATACTTAACACTTTGACCCTTACTGCTTGATTGAGCTTTACCATATCATTGGGATCCTTAACAAAACTAGCCGAAAGATTTGAAATATGTATCAATCCGTTTTCCTTGATTCCCAAATCAACAAAACAACCGAAATTAGTTATATTATTAACCAAAGCGGGATAAATTTTACCAATAACCAAATCGTCAATATTTTTTAATTCCGGATCAAAACTAAAATTTTCCAATGGTTTTCTAATATCCATTCCAGGTTTTTTAAGCTCTTTGATAATATCCAACAAACTGGGTAATCCGAATTTTTCCGTTACAAAATCATTAAGATTAATGGTTTGCAATATTTGATCATTGGCAATAATTTTTTCCACTGAAAGTCCTATTTTTTTTGCAATTTTTTCTACTAGAAAATAAGCCTCGGGGTGTATTCCCGTAGCATCCAAAGGATTTTTCCCTTCTTTAATTCTTAAAAAACCCGCCGATTGTTCAAAAGCTTTTTTTCCCAGACCTTTTACTTTTAATAAATCTTTTCTTGCTTCAAAAGCACCGTAAAGGGTTCTGTATTCCACTATCTGTTGAGCCAACTTATCTCCTATTCCCGACACATATTTTAAAAGATATTTACTTGCAGTATTTAAATTCACTCCAACATTATTTACAACACTTTGCACTACATGCTCCAATTCTTCTTTCAATAATTTTTGATTAACATCATGCTGATATTGTCCAACTCCTATTGATTTCGGGTCGATTTTAACAAGCTCAGCCAATGGATCTTGCAATCTTCTACCGATAGAAACAGCCCCTCTAACCGTTAAATCCAAATCCGGAAATTCTTCCCTTGCAACTTCCGAAGCAGAATAAATGGATGCTCCCGCTTCATTAACTGAGAAAACCGGAACAGTTTTTTTAAAATTTATACTTTTTACAAAATTTTCGGTTTCCCTGGCGGCAGTTCCGTTTCCAATACCAATAGCTTCGATTTTATATTTATCAATCAAATTCAATAGTTTCGATACGGCTTCTTCTTTTTGATTTTTTGGAGGATGTGGAAAAATTGTCTCATAAAAAAGATAATCTCCGGTTTTACTTAGTATCGCAATCTTGCAACCGGTTCTAAATCCCGGGTCAATAGCCAAGACATTTTTTTCTCCCAATGGAGAAGCCATTAGTAATTGACGCAAATTTTCAGCAAAAACTTTAATGGCTTCTTTTTCAGCCTTTTCTTTATATTTATTTATAGTCTCTGTGGATACGGAAGGTTCCAATAAACGCTTATAAGCATCAGTTACCGCTTTTTCAATCCATTCGGATGTAGTAGAAAATCTTTTTATAAATTTTTTATTGATAACAGATAATGTTTCTTCTTTATCCACTATAAGTTTTAAACGAAGAAAGCCCTCTTTTTCCCCTCTTAATATAGCCAACAAGCGATGAGATGGACAAGATTTAAGAGGCTCGTTCCAATCAAAATAATCGGAATATTTTTGTGCTTTTTCTTGTTCTTTTTTCTCCAAAACAATTTGAGAATGAATAACAGCCGACCTTAAAAATATTTTTCGTAAAAAATTTCTAACCCAAATATTTTCGTTGACCCATTCGGCTATAATATGCAAAGCCCCTTCTATAACTTTATCTACACCGGGATAGTCTTTACAAATATATTTTTTTGCAATATTTTTAATTCCAGTATGATTTTGAGCCATAATTATTTTAGCCAAAGGTTCCAAACCGGCTTTACGAGCTTTATCTGCCTTGGTCTTCCTCTTTTTCTTATATGGTAAATATATATCTTCCAGTAAATGCGTATCGTAAGTTTCCTGTATTTTACTTTTTAGTTCATCAGACAAAACACCTTGTTCCTTTAAAGTATTCAAAATAAATTGTTTGCGTTTATCCAATTCATCCAAAAGTTTTTTTTGTTTCTGAATCTCAAAAATCGTGATTTCATCTAAATTCCCGGTAGCTTCTTTGCGATATCTGGCTATAAAAGGAACCGTGTAATCTTGTGATAATAAGTCAAGTGTTTTATTAATTTGATATTCGGGCAAGTTTAATTTTCTACTAATAAAAGTGCTAATCATATAAAAATTATTTAACATCAAAAATAATTGAATTTTTCTTATTGAAAAAAGAAAACCGCTGTAAAATAATACAGCGGTTTCCCTTTAACCAAAATAACTCAACTATGAAAAAAATCTCACAACTAAAAAGTTACAAATTTCGTGCCAAAATATAAACTACAATAAAATTTATATTAAAATTTTACTACGCTGATGCTTTATCTTATAGTTTAAATGATATAAAATTAAAAAAAACTTGACAAAGGCATAATTTTTGTAGTATTTTTGCCTCAATAAGGGGTCGACTGGATTTGACAACAAGATTCATTGACATGTAAGCATGCCGAGCGCTGATGCACAGCTCGTAAATCTCATGCATCAAACACAATAAACGGCGAAAACAACTTCGCTCTTGCTGCTTAATCCCGAAGTATAGTAAGGATTAAGCCAACGTTCCTGCAAGGCAGGAAGGCAAGAAGTCCCTCGGAAGCCTTGACTTACGGCGTCCGGTCATGGGGCTTCGTAAAAGTAAGTCTAGGAGATGTTTGGCTTCGAAGCATTTCCGAAACCTTAGAAGCTAAGCTTTGAGTAGTTTGTCTGTGGACAGCTCAAAGTCGAAAAAATAAACACAGACTAAGCATGTAGAAAGCATGGCAATGACTTGTGTGGACGAGGGTTCGATTCCCTCCGACTCCACTACAATTAAAAGCTGCCTTTACGGCAGCTTTTGATTTTTAATACAATTTTAACAAGCAAAATCAATATTTTTTTTGATAAAAAGTCTTATTTTAGCCAAGAAATTTTTAAAAAATTTTTAATGAAAACCACAGCACTCAATAAAATACATAAAAATTTAGGCGCCAAAATGGTAGAGTTTGCAGGTTTTGAAATGCCTATTCAATATGAAGGGATTAATCTCGAACATGAAAACGTCAGAAATAATGTAGGTGTTTTTGATGTTTCACATATGGGAAATTTCTTTGTAGAAGGACCACAAAGCTTGGATTTTTTGCAATATATCACTTGTAATGATGTAGCGAAGTTAAAACCGGGAAAAGTTCAGTATTCTTGTTTTCCTAATGATAAAAACGGAATTGTTGATGATTTATTGGTTTATCAATTGGGAGATAATGAATATATGTTGGTGGTAAACGGAGCCAATATCGATAAAGATTGGGAATGGATTAATCGTTTTGCTCCGAATTATGATATCAAATTACAAAACCTTTCGGACAATTACAGTATTTTGGCTGTGCAAGGTCCTAAATCTCCCGAGCTGATGCAAAAATTAGCCAGTGATTCCGCCAATTTACAAAATCTGAAATTTTATACTTGGACGACCGCCGATATTGCCGGACACCAAAATATTTTAGTATCTGCTACTGGATATACAGGGGAAAAAGGTTACGAAATATATGTTTATAAAGATTTTACCGAAGATATATGGAACGAACTTTTTGATAAAGGAAAAGAATTCGGTATAAAACCTGCCGGACTTGCCGCTCGTGATACTTTACGTCTGGAAAAAGGATATTGTCTATATGGCAATGATATCGATGAAACCACTTCCCCGATTGAAGCGGGTTTGGGCTGGATAACAAAATTTACCAAAGATTTTATTAATGCCAAAAACATAAAAAAGCAAAAAGAAGAAGGAGTTGAAAGAAAATTAGTCGGTTTTGAATTGAAAGAAAAAGGGATTCCCAGACATGGTTATGATATAATTGACCGAAATGGCAAAAAAATTGGTTTTGTAACTTCCGGAACTATGTCTCCCAGTTTAAAAAAACCCATTGGAATGGGTTATGTAACCGTTGAAAATTCCAAACTCGGAAATGAAATTTTTATTCAAATCAGAAAAAAACAAGTTCCGGCTGAAATTGTCAAACTTCCTTTTTTATAGTAGATAAAACAGCTTAATCAATAATGAAACAAACTTTAAAAAATATCTTATCTGATCTAGCTTCCGCTATTTTAAAGATAGTTTTTTTATTAATAATTTATCAAATATTCCGGATTATATTTTTTGTCTATAATCGTTCTCAATTTCCCGATGTAGAAATTTCCGATCTTATAAGAATGATGAAAGGCGGTCTCCGTTTTGATTTGACAGGTGTTTTATATCTGAATTTGATTTTCCTTTTTTTATATCTAATACCCTTAAAATCCAGAAAAAATAAATATTACAAAAAATTTCTTTTTTGGTTGTTCATTATATTAAATTCCATAGGATTTTTGATGAATACCGGAGATATTTTCTATTTTGGTTATGTATTAAAACGTTCAACGGCAGAAGTGTTCATGTTTGCCGGCGAATCCAATATCGGTTTGTTAGTCATCCAGTTTATCAAAGATTTTTGGTGGGGAGTTTTGCTTTGGGTGTTTTTCATCTATTTATTGATTAAATGGTATAGGTTTACAGAAAAAATAACTACAGATTTCAAGCAAACGAATTGGACTTTTTATCCTTATTCTCTTCTTATTTTATTAATAGTTTTATATTTTTCCATTGTAGCTATTCGAGGTGGATTTACCCGAACTACCCGACCAATTAATTTGAATAATGCAGCCGCCTATACCAACAAACCCTTAGAGATGGCAATAGTTCTCAATACACCATTTACTTTATTAAGAACTCTGGGAAAAAAAGGCTTTAAAAAAGTTCGATATTATGATGATTCAACAGTTGAAAAAATTTATACTCCGGTTAAGCATTTTCGAGATAGCATAGCTTTGCAAAAGAAAAACATTGTTATTATCATTGTAGAAAGTTTAGCCAAAGAATATACGGGTTTTTTTAACAAGAATGTAAAAAATTACAAAGGATATACGCCTTTTTTAGATAGTTTAGCCGGTGTCAGTCATAGTTTTGTTAATGCACATGCCAATGGACGAAAATCAATTGATGCCATACCTTCCGTTTTGACCTCTATCCCTTCATTAATACAACCTTTTGTTTTATCGCCTTATGCTACGGACGATATCAACGGACTTGGTAAACTACTTAAAGAAAAAGGTTATAAAACCGCCTTTTTTCATGGGGCGCCCAACGGCTCTATGGGATTTGATGCCATAACTAAAATGGCCGGTTTTGATGAGTATTACGGAATGAATGAGTATGGGAAACCCGATGACTTTGACGGATATTGGGGTATTCCCGATAACAAATTCTTATCGTTTATGACTAAACAATTGGATACTTTCAAACAACCCTTTATCGCCAGTGTTTTTACGCTTTCTTCCCATCACCCGTTTAAATTGCCCAAAGGTTTTGAAAATAAATTTAAAGAAGGGAAATTACCCATTCATAAAGTTATTCAATATACGGATTTTTCACTAAAAAATTTTTTTAAAAAGGCAAGTCAAAGCTCTTGGTATTATAATACAATATTTGTAATAACGGCTGATCATTGTAACCAAACCTATTTACAGGAATATAATTCGCTCAAAGGACGCTATGACATTCCTTTGATAATTTTTGAACCAGGAAATACTAAAAATATAAAAATAGACTCCACCTTAACTCAACAAATTGACATTATGCCTCGACTGTTAAGGCAAATACATTATTCGGGAGATTTTGTTTCTTTTGGAAATGATCCGCAATCCGAAAAAAAACCATTTGTCATTAATTATAACAACAATACTTGGCAGTTTTATCAAGGTGATTATCTTCTTTTATTTCAAGAAATGCCTGAAAAGGTTTTAGCCCTTTATAATTATAAAAAAGATAATCAGCTTCAAAAAAATATAATGGAAAATCATTTGAAAATCATCAATTCAATGCTTCCTAAACTTAAAGCATTTATTCAACAATATAAAAATAGATTGTTGGAAAACAGGTTAACAATAACAGGTAAATCTTAATTTTAGAATAATCCTCGTATGCCGTAGAGGATAGATTCATTCACCTGTGAGTCTAACCCCTAACGCTTAAAAATGCTCTTAACTTATTATAAATCAAAATATTACTTTTGTTTTAATAAAAACATTTAGGCGAAATTGATTTTACAACAATATTTTATAGAATTACATTCCGGTTCTAATAGCTTCAACGGGGTTTAGTTTTGCTGCTTTCCAAGCAGGCAAAAGTCCGGCTATAATACCAATAATCGAAGAAATAATTAGCCCTAACAAAATATTTTGAATGCTTACATGCATGGAAAAATCGTCTATCTGTGTGGTAAGGATTTTCGCTCCCGCTACCACCAACAGAATTCCTACAATTCCCCCCACCAAAGATAACAATACCGACTCAAACAAAAATTGCCAAAGAATAAAAGAATTGTTAGACCCCAAAGCTTTTTGAATACCAATTTGATTGGTTCTTTCTTTCACTGAAACAAACATTATGTTAGCAATTCCAAAAGCCCCGATCAACAATGAAAACAATGCCAATATACTACCGCCGATTTTTAAAATTTTGGTCATTTTTTCAATTTCATCTCTAAAAGTATTGATATTGTTTACAAAAAAATTATTTCCTTCCGTTGGTTTCAATTTTCTAATTTTCCTTAATTTCATTGTAATAAAATCCGTTAATTTATCCATATCCGTATTTTCTTTGGGTGCTACAATAATTGCTGTAAAAATCCTATTGGGATTTAAAATGGTTCTGGCAAAACTTGATGGAATAAATATCCTTGAATCGTTGGAAGGTCCTACACTGCTTCCTTCTTTTTTTAAAAAACCTATTATTTTTACTTTTTTTCCATAAATTCTAATCGATTTTCCAATCGGATTTTCATTACCAAATAAAGCATCTTTGATATCGGCGCCTATTACCGCAACAGGTTTCCCCTGTTCGTCTTCCAAATTATTAAAAAATCTTCCTCCTTGAAAATCCAAACGATCTATTTTTGGAAAATCCGCGCCATCGGCAACTAGTTCCACTCCAGAAACGGAGGTTTTTCCGGGAACTTTTACAGTAGTAGCAGGCATAAATATTCTAAAAGTTATAGCTTTTACTTGATCATCGGGAATAACTTTTTTTAATTTTTTGTATTCATTTATTGTAGGAAACGGAAAGTTTTTTCTTTTCCAACGAGGGACAGCAGACCGGTTTCCAAAACTAAATTTGGTTATATATAACGTATTTTGTCCGAATTTACTCATAGAATCCATAATCTTGTTATTCAAAGCATCAATAGATGAGTAAATGGCAACAATAGAAAAAATACCGATCGTTACCCCCAGCAAAGAAAGAGAGGTTCGTAAAAGATTTGTTCGCAATGATTTATATGCAAATTTGAAACTTTCCAGAATTAAAAATAATCTTTTCTTCATAATTTCGTTGATATCTTAATTATCATAAATATTATAAAATAATAATTTAACTTATAGACGAAAAAATACTGTTTTTATTACAATAAAAAAATTTTTATTTCATAAATTTGTAAATTAAAATATTATATTAATTTAATATTAAAATTATAATTTAACCCATGGGATTTTTTAATTTTTACACTGAAGAAATTGCAATAGATTTAGGGACAGCCAACACGCTTATTATCCATAGGGATAAGGTAGTTGTTGACAGTCCTTCGATTGTTGCCAAAGATATATTAAGCGGTGAGTTAATAGCAGTAGGTAAAGAAGCTGCTTTGATGCAAGGGAAAACGCACGAAAATATTAAAATCATTCGTCCACTTAAAGACGGAGTTATAGCAGACTTTGAGGCTTCAGAAAAAATGATTATGGAATTTATTCGTCAAATTCCAGCAATAAAGAAGAAATGGATACCACCGAAACTCAAAATGATAATCTGTATTCCTTCTGGAATTACCGAAGTTGAAAAAAGAGCAGTCCGCGACTCCGCAGAAAAAGTAAATGCATCGGAAGTATATTTGATACATGAACCTATGGCTGCTGCTATCGGTTTGGGAGTTGATATTACCAAACCCAAAGGAAATATGATAATAGATATCGGCGGAGGAACTACTGAAATCGCCGTTATTTCAATTGGGGGAATAACCGTAGAAAAATCGGTTAAAATTGCAGGGGATATTTTCACTTCCGATATAATCTACTATATGAGAACCCAACATAATTTGCATATTGGTGAACGAACCGCCGAAAGAATAAAAATTGAAGTTGGTTCTGCCATTGACGAACTTGAAAATCCTCCGGAAGATATTGCCGTTCAAGGTAGGGATTTACTAACTGGAAAACCCAAACAAGTGACTGTTTCTTACAAAGAAGTGGCAAAAGCACTGGATAAATCTTTGTTAAGAGTTGAAGATGCTGTTATGGAAACGCTTGCCAAAACGCCACCGGAACTTTCTTCTGATATATACAATTCCGGAATATATTTAGCCGGAGGGGGCTCATTGCTTAGAGGTTTTGATAAACGAATTTCACAAAAAACCGGTTTGCCTGTATATATTTCCGAGGATCCGTTGCGTGCAGTAGTAAGAGGGACCGGAACGGTCTTGAAAAATTTTGACAAGTATAAATCCGTTCTTTTAAAATAAAAAATTTATTAAATGCTTAAATTGATAAAATTCTTACTGGCAAGAAATAGCCTTTTGTTATTTCTGGGAATGGAATTTATAGCATTTATACTTATTCTTAATAATAATTTATATCTAAAATATCAAACCAACGATATTAAAACCGAAATTTCGGGATTTTATAATTCCAAAATAAATAGCTTTAATAAATATACTAGTCTAGCTGATGATAATTTAAAACTTTTGGAAGAAAATGCCGAACTTCATAAAAAACTATTAAACCAAAACCATATAAATTATTCCAAAAACATTTGGGATTCACTTGATGTAATTCCTGCTTTTGTACTTACTAACCAATATCAAATGATTAATAACATTGTTTTGTTAAACAAAGGATCAAAAGACGGTATAAAACCAAAGATGGGTGTTATAGGATCAAAAGGAATTATTGGAATAACATTAAAAGTTTCTCCTCATTATACTGCGGTATTGAGCATACTTAACCGAAAAAATATGATCAGCGTCAGTCCGAAACATTCCAATCAATTCGGTTTTTTAAAATGGGATGGAAAAGAAGCTAATATATTGAATATTACAGATTTACCCTTTGAAACACTTATACGGGTAAATGATACAATAGTAACTGCCGGAAACTCAAATATCTTTCCCAAAGGAATACCCGTAGGAAAAATTATTAATATTAAAAAATCCAATGACAGTAAGATTTATCAAATAAAAATTAAAACTTTTGAAGATTTTACCGGTTTGGATTATGCTTATATTTTGAAAAATAGTTTAGCAAAAGAATATGAACAATTAAAAGATTCCTTAGATGAATTTTAATTTCAAATACATATTATTATTACTATTTTTTTTACTGTTGCAAATATTATGGTTTAATCATATTAAACTACTGGGATATATTACTCCCATAATTTTTTTGTATCCTCTGCTTATATTACCTCCTGATAAAAATGAAAATTTACAACTTTTTTTAGCTTTTTTTAGCGGATTATTTTTGGATATTATAATTCATACGGGTGGTGTTTTTACTGCTGTAAGTGTTTTTATAGTTTATACAAAAAAGATTTTTTTCTGGTATTTAGATAAACCCGGGAAAAAGCCCGTAAATAATCTTTTTGAATTGGATTTTTTTAAAAAAATTATTTATTATGTTATATACATTTTCATAGGTATATTTCTAATAGCTTTATTACAATCCTTTCAAATTAGTTTTGTAATTTCCAGACTTCCATATATTTTTATCAATACATTTTTTAGCTTGTTTTTTATAATTTTTATTGAATATTTATTCTTGATACGCGAAAATAAATGAAACAAAAAGCATTTGTCATAGGGTTTCTAATTTTTCTAATAGGTTTGATTATAAGCCTTAGATTATTTTATTTACAAATAATAGACAATAAATACCACGATTTGTCTTTAAGAAACGCACTAAAAAAGGAATATGTCATACCGGAACGCGGTTATATTTATGATCGAAATGGAAAATTATTGGTAAGCAATCTCCAAGTTTATGATATTATGGCTATCCCTAAGCAGATAAAAGCTTTTGATACCCTTAAATTTTTAGAATTAACCGGCATAGATAAAAAAAAATTAATTTCCAATTTAAAAAAAGCTAAAGCTTATTCCTACAACAAAGCTTCTCTAATCGTGCCCAAATTATATAAAAATGAAATCGCATTATTTGCCGAAAACATTTTGGATTTTCCGGGCTTTTTTATTCAAAAACGTTCCATTAGAAAATATCACACAAAATCTGCCGCAAATGTATTAGGATTTATTCGGGAAGTTAATCCAGTTGAAATAAAAAACGATCCGTTCTATATGTCCGGAGATTTGATAGGTAAAGCAGGTGTGGAAAAAGCTTATGAAAAAATATTGCGTGGTCGGAAAGGAGTCAAATTTTTTTTAACGGATAAATTCAATAGAAAAATTGAAAATTATAAAAAAGGAGCTATGGATACATCCGCTATTGCGGGAAAAGATCTTAAAATTAGTATCGATATAAAACTTCAAGAATTTGCCGATAGCTTAATGGTCGGAAAAAGAGGAGCAATAGTTGCCATAGAACCTCAAACCGGAGAAATTTTAGCACTGGTTACTGCTCCAAGTTTTCCTCCCGAATTTCTTAGCGGTAGAAATAGTTCCAAAAATTTCAATAAACTATTTAGAGATAAACAAAACCGTCCTTTATTGGATAGAGGATTGCAAGGAGCTTATCCACCCGGTTCTCCGTTTAAACTTATCACTGCACTAATCGGTTTACAAGAAGGAGTTATCCAATCCAACACCTCTTATCGTTGTAATCATGGTTTTAAATATGGAAGAAAAGCTCATATGTTTTGCCATTGTGGTGCTAACGGAAGAAAAGTAAAACTCCCTTGGGCTATTATTAAATCCTGCAATACTTATTTTGCCAATTCCTATATGAAAATCATTGATAAATACGAGAATCCTGCTAAAGGAATGGATAATTGGTCGAACCGGGTTAAACAATTCGGATTGGGCAAATATTTAAATACCGATTTGCCAGTCGGTTCCAAAGGGTTTATCCCCGATTCAAAATTCTATGACCGATATTATGGGAAAAACAGATGGGGAAGCACATATACGCTTTCTAACGGGATCGGTCAAGGTGAAGTATCCACTACTCCCATACAACTTGCCAATGTAATGACTGCTATTTCTAACAAAGGATTCTATTACACTCCACATATAATAAAAGAAATTGACCATGGAAAAATTCCCATTGATCAGCGTTTTCAGACTAAAAACTATACCGGGATAGACTCCATATATTTTTCTCCTGTTATCGATGATATGGCAAAGGTTTATACCCAGGGAACCGCTAAATACAGTAGGTTGAAAAATTTAGAACTCTGTGGAAAAACCGGTACCAGCGAAAATAAAATAAAAATTGATGGTAAAGTGATAAAATTACCCGACCATTCAATTTTTGTGGCTTTTGGACCTAAAAATAACCCTAAAATTGCCGTTGCGGTTTTTATTGAAAATGGCGGATACGGAGCAACAATAGCAGCTCCTATTGCCAGTTTAATTATTGATAAATATGTAACAGGAAAAATTTCGAGAAAAGATTTATTAAACCGTATTCTAGATATAAATTTGGAAGATATTTATAAAATGAAATTTCATGAGAACTAAAAACCGTAGGGTAAATATCACCGATTACGATTGGGTGAGCATCATCCTTTTTGTCGGTCTTGTAATCATTGGTATTTTAAGTATTTATTCGACGGAATATAACAATTTAAAAACCCATTTTATCAATAATTTTTATAGTAAGCAAATACTTTGGGCAAGTATAAGTATGCTGATTATTATTGCTATTGGTTTTGTGTCAATAAAAAAAATTAAAAATTTATCTTCAATTATATATTTAGCCGGATTGTTGAGTTTAATTTTAGTTTTAATTTTTGGTGCTAATATTAATGGTAACAAATCTTGGTTCCGATTTGGAAATTTTAGTATTCAGCCGGCTGAGTTTGTTAAAGTTACAACCGTATTAGGACTTGCAGCGCTACTTTCGGACATTGATTTCAATATAAATCGCTTAAAAGATTTTGCAAAAGCTACTTTGCTTATTTTTGCTCCTGTTTTACTTATACTAATGCAACCGGATTTAGGTTCGGCCATAGTTTTTCTTTCCTTGTTTTTGGTTTTATATCGTGAAGGTATCGATTTAAAATACTATCTCATAATCTTTTATTTATCAAGCTTATTTATCTTGACTATTTATTGGGGCAAAAATACCATACTTATCATTTTTACACTATTATATATTATTCTGAATCTTATTTATTATTTTAAATTAAAAAAAACACTTTTGCTTAAAACTTCCATTTTTTTAGCCATTACTTATTTAACTATTTTTTCGACAGATATTATTTTTCGAAAAGTGCTTAAACCACATCAACGAAATAGAATTGAAATTGTCTTGGGAAAGAAAAAAGATGACAGAGGTACTGGATATAACCTAAAACAAGCACTTATCGCTATTGGTTCGGGTGGACTTACCGGCAAAGGATTAAATATGAGCACGCAAACCAAAGGATACTTTATCCCCGAACAACATACTGATTGGATTTTTACTGTTATTGGCGAACGATGGGGATTTGTCGGGGGTATCCTACTGATTACATTGTATTTAGCTCTACTCTATCGAATTCTTTTTTTAGCCGAAAGACAAAAACAAAAATTTTCGAGAATTGTCGGTTATGGACTTTTGAGCATTTTATTTATCCATTTTTCATTAAATCTTTTGATGGTCTTGGGTATCTTTCCCACCATAGGAATTCCCCTGCCTTTTGTCAGTTACGGAGGTTCATCACTTTGGGCATTTACAATTTTATTATTTTTATTTCTGAAATTTGATGCACACCGAAAAGAAGACTGGTAAAAATTATCTTTTCTTAGGATTTACAATAAAAGCATTAGGATACGCTTTTTTTAGATGCATTAAGGCTCTATCAGCCGAGAGTTTATTTTCATAAATGCCTACCCAAACCTTAAACTCGGGATTTTCCCATTCTATTACCACAGGAATATCTGGGAATTTATTTAAAAATTCATTTTTTACAGATTTGGCTTTGTTAAGGTTATAACCATTATAAATTTGAATATGGTAATTTTTTGTCTTAATTTTATTATTCACACTACACTGATACCTTTCTTCTAATAATTTATTTACCTTATCGGTAACGATAAATCTGTTTTGGGTATCTGTTTGAGCAGAAGAAAATTTGATTGAAAAAATAAAAGCAAATAAAAAAAAGTATTTCATAATAAATGGTTTGATATGCAAATATACAAATTTATATTTCCAAAATTATGCCAATAAAAAAGTCGCTTACTTCACAAGCGACTTTTTTATTACTAAATGTATCTTCTAATGATATAAACTCATTTCGGAGTAAAAAATTTCCTAATTAATTATTTTATTGCAATGTCTATCCAAACATCTAACAAAATAAAATCTATCACTTTAACCTCTAATGTACATTGTGGTGCATAATACTTTCTTCTAAATATGGATGATTTATAGGTAATAAAATTCGTTTAGATAACATTCTAAGTACTACAAATAAGAATAATCCCAAGAAACCTAAGAAAATTCCTATTTCATAAATTCCAAATACCGGTTGTGTATGTTCTACTCCCGCAAAAGTATGCACCAAAGGAGGGAATACAGCCAAATATACATCCAAGAAATATCCAAACATAATTAAAAAGGCAACAAAAACCAAAACTTTGGGATTTTTAGCCAATTTGTTTGGTAACAAAATTAAAAACGGAATAAAGAAATTAATAGCTATATCCAATACAAATAGAGGTTCAGAAAAATGAAATCTTCTAAGGAAATAATATTCTCCTTCTTCGGGTATATTGCCATACCAAATCAACATATATTGAAAATACCAAGCATAAGCAAAAAGTATAGAACCCATAAATAAATATTTGGAGAAATCATGCCAATGAGAAGAATTCATAAACGGATAATACCCTGATTTATATAAGAAGTATATAAAGATGATTATTAAAGCAGAAGCATGAAAAAATCCTGAAATCAATTCCTTTACACTAAACAAAGTACTATACCAAAACGGTTCAATAGACATCAGATAGTCAAAACCGGCAAAGATAATTGTACCTGCCAAAGCAAAGATATATACTTTTGAATAAAAACGGCTTTTTTCAAACCATTTTAGTGCTTCCGGTTTATTAGCATCTTCTTTTTTAGATAAATATCTCAAAATTCCGGTAGTCCCGAACCATATAACAAAATAAATTATGGTCCTGATAATAAAACTAGAAATATTTAGATAAGGTTCTTTATGTTCCAATATCTCTTTGAACTCAGGATATTTATTAAAATCTTCAATATGGTATTCGGGATTAGCCCAAGGATAAACATATTTTATTCCTAGGAACACCAATGCTAACATAGCTACAAAAGCCGGTCCCAAATAACAAGACATCATTTCGGGAACTCTTTTGAAAGCAGCGGACCAACCGGCTTCGGCTATATATTGTAGCGACATCCAAAATGCAGCTCCAAGCGCCAATAACAAAAAGAAATAATTGCTAAAAAGTATATTGGTCCAAAATCTTCCGGTATCCTGTGTATAAGCCATAAATCCGGTAATCAAACCTATGATAACCAATACAGCCGATGTTATTTTTAATTTTTTTGAAAATTCAAATCTTTTTTTCATGGTCATAATTTTAAGTTATTTTACTTTAAACCGTTCTTAATATAAAGAACAATTTTCCATCTATCATCCGGTTTAATTTGAGATGCATGGGCTCCCATAACAGCTGAACCCATTGTAATCACATGATAAATTTCACCATCGGGTTTTTGCTTAATAAAATCCGAAGTTAAATCCGCCGGCGGAACCGGATAAATTTTCTTACCGTTTCTCTTCAATTTAGTCAATGGACCATTACCTTTTCCATTTTGTCCATGACAAACCGCACAATAAATATTATACTTCATTTTTCCTCTTTCCAAATTTTCTTTGGTGGGTTGAAAAGGATTCTTTAACAACTTTCCGGCTTTTACTTTATCTCCAAACTTATCTTTAAATGGATAAGGGATGAATTCTCTTGAAACCGTTCCTTGAACCGGCTCTTGAAGAGTTGTCCCGTCTTTGAGATATTTGTTGGGTGAATAACTTTCATATGCTTTTGAATAATACATATCAAAATCACCCATATAGTCCCAATATGTTTTTTCCGGATTATGATTACAAGCGGTCAAAAACAATGCACTTGTAAAAATTAATACTATATATTTTTTCATAATTGATATCACTTTATTGTTAAACTTCTTCTACTTTGAGAGCTCCTGTTTCTTCAAAAATCTGTTGTACCATTTGCTTCATTTTATCATTTAATTTTGACTTATCAATCAAAACAATCATTTTATCATCATTCATTCCGGGATATTCAAATTCAGGTTTTTTCCATGGATATAAACGATCTTGATGAAAAAATGTAGCAACAGTTGTAAGCACGGTTATCAATACGGTTCCAATGAATAACAAAACAGGAAAAGTCAAACTTAAATTAGGTTTTCCTCCGATATTCAATGGATAATCAATAACAAATGTATAATACAACGCAGCAAATACACTTATCAATCCAATAGTTCCATAAAAGAAAGCTAATAAAGGGATATTAGATTTTACATGGAATTTATGTAAAAGCTCTTCTATAACAAAAGGTGTTATTACTTCTTCAACCGGGGCATGTATCTCGACCAATTTGTCGGCTGCCTCCATTAATTTTTTATCGTCGTTATAAACAGCTATTAATCTACTCATCTTCTATAATTTTTTTATATGCTATATATTCACCTGCACTGGGTTTTAATTCGGTATGTCGTTTGGCTTGTTGTTTCAATTCGTTCATTGCCATCATCGGTATAAATCTGATGAACAACAATACTCCTACTCCAAATAAACCTATCGTTCCCAAATATACCCATTTATCAACAATTGTTGGGGCATACTTAAACCATCCTGCAGGCAAGAAATCTTCTGCCATTGGAGGAACTACTATATTGTATCTTTCCAACCACATCCCGATATTAACTCCAATTGTAATTAGGAAAATCAATAATAAATTGCGTCTTACTTTCTTAAACCAGAACAATTGAGGCAAGAAAGCATTGAATATCAACATCCACCAATAAGGGGCAGCATAATGTCCTTTTAAATAATTTTCATCAAACACATATTGTTCAAATGTATTACCTGAATACCAAGCGATAAACAACTCAATCAAATATGCAGAACCCATAATCAAACTCACAAAAGTAATGATACGTGCAATTGCGTCAAAGTGATCGTCCGTTACATAATCTTCCAATTTAAACATTAAGCGAATTACAACCATCAAAGTAACCACCATACTAAATCCCGAGAAAATTGCTCCTACAACAAAGAAAGGCGGGAATATGGTTTCGTGCCAACCGGGTAATACACCGGCAGAAAAGTCCGTAGATACAATAGAGTGAACGGCAATTACCAAAGGCATAGCCAAACCTCCCAATATTACCAATGTATCTTCAAACTTACGCCAAGATGACATTTTTCCAACCCATCCTAAACTGAGTGAACGGAAAATTTTCTTTTTCAATCCTTTGGAGCGTTCGGCAACCGTCGCAAAATCAGGTAACATTCCAATATACCAGAAGATAGCCGATGTTGTTAAATAAGTGGTAATTGCAAATACATCCCACAATAAAGGTGAGTTAAAGTTTACCCATAATCCGCGTGAATTAGGTCCATAAGGAAAAATAAAGAATTCATCCCAAGGACGTCCCACGTGAATAGCAGGAAATAATCCGGCTGCCAATACGGCAAACACTGTCATTGCTTCGGCAGCACGGTTGATAGATGTTCTCCATTTTTGACGGAATACCAATAAGAAAATGGAAAAAGCCGTACCGGCGTGTCCGATACCAATCCACCATACAAAGTTAATAATTGCCCATCCCCATACGACTTGGTTGTTATTTCCCCACATTCCAATTCCTTTTGCAATAGTTAAAGGAACATAATACCCCAGGCCAATGGACATCAAAACAAAGAAAATACCAAAAGCTATCCACCACCAAAGGGGAGCTTTTGTTTCTTGTGACCTCAATATATCATTGGTAATATCACCATAAGTTTTATTACCTAATATCAATTCACCTCTGACTTCTTTTTTATACATAATTGAATTTTTTTAATTATTTTGGTTAAGCTTCTGTATGATGTGCGGTTTGTTCATCCTTGTTTCTTACTTTAGTCATATAAACCACACTAGGCAATGTTTTCAACTCTTCCAATAATCCGTATGAACGTTCGTCTTGGAAAAGTTTTATAATTCTTGCTCCATCCATATTGGTATCTCCAAATACAATAGCATTTGAAGGACAAGCTTGTTCACAAGCCACTTCAATTTCTCCGTCTCTTAATTCACGTCCTTCTGTTTTAGCTTTCAATTTTCCTTCTTGTATTCTTTGGATACACATTGTACATTTTTCCACTACCCCTCTTTGACGTACTACAACATCAGGGTTCAATACCATACGTTTAACTTCATCATTGAATAGGTAGTTATAATCTCCACCTTCCACAAAGTTAAACCAGTTAAATCTTCTTACTTTATAAGGACAGTTTGCCATACAATAACGCGTTCCGATACAACGGTTATATGCCATACTATTCAAACCTTCGTTGGTATGTGGTGTTGCAGCAACAGGACAAACGTTCTCACAAGGAGCGTTATCACAGTGCTGACACATAATGGGTTGATAGAATACTTCGGGATTTTCTTCCGGTGTAGCATACAATTTATCCTCTCCCGTAGAATAGTATCTATCTACACGTAACCAGTGCATATTTCTACGACGTTTCACTTGTTCTTTTCCTACAATAGCAATATTGTTTTCTACTTGACAAGCAATTATACAAGCACTACATCCGGTACATTTGTTATAATCAATGGCTAGTCCCCAATGATGACCTACATAATGATCTTCGTTATATCCTTTTTTGTATAAATTGACGTGTTCCAATTTATCTTTAAAGAAAACATGTGCTTCATTGCCCGAGTGCTTATCTTTTTGCCATTCTTTAAGCGTAGTCTCACGAGCTATGATAGAACCGCGTCCTTCCATTACATCATGCGTCTGAGTTTGGGCAAGTTCATAAGTTTTTCCGGTAGCTGTTACTTCTACAGGTATACCGGTATACTGTCTGTATCCTTCTTTTGCATAAATAAAACCAGCTGCATTTGCTCCTCCGGTTTGTTCGGCAATCGGACCTGCTTCCGTTCTACCATATCCTAATTTGATAGCAACAGTGGAAGATTCTTGTCCGGGTTGAATCAATACTGGCAGTTCCACTTCATAATTTTTGGTTTTTACTTTTACTACATCTTCTTGTTTCCAACCTTTTTCTTTTGCTAATTTTGGAGAAACCGCAACATAATTATCCCAAGTTACTTTGGTAATAGGGTCGGGTAATTCTTGTAACCAAGGATTATTAGCATATAAACCTGTTCCCATTCCAACACTTTCATAAACTGTCAAACTTAAGCCTTCAGGTTTTTTGAAGTTAGTTATCAAATCGATATTGTCTGTTATGGATGTAGGATTAAATGCCGGAGCATCACCCGTTACTTCCACCTCATAAACCCCATCTTGAAGGGCTTTGGTCCAACCGCTGGCAAAATCTTTTATTGCTTCATTGGTTTCATCGGTATTTTCATCATTAGCTACTTCTTTTTTAGGTAAAATATTCTCGTGCCAATATTTTTTGATATATTCATAGTAAGAACCGTCAATACCCGCCCATTTCATAAATCCTTCTTGTGCTTGACGAGTATCCCATAGTTTATTTATAGTGGGCTGTCCCAAACTAAAAGAGCCTTTGATAGGTTCGGCATCATTCCAAGATTCCAAGAAGTTACTATCGGGTAAAACATATTGAGTGTTTTTAGCCGTTTCGTCTATTTTATCCGAAATAGCTACGGATAATTTTAGTTTCTTTATGATCTCGGCTTTTTTCTTTCCGTTGGGACAAGTATAAACGGGATTGGTATTGTAAAAAATTACGGCTCCCGCTTTACCGTCTTTCATATCGGTAAATGCTTGATGAACTTGACTGTCTCTGCCTTGTTTTAACAAAGTTTCTTTTTGGATATCCAAAGTATTTCCGTAATTACCCAACATATTATTGATTCCGTTGACCAATAATTGAATAGCTTTATCATTGGTGCCAGAAACTACTAAGGATTTACCTTTGTTTGCCAAAAGCTCTTTAACAACTTTATCCAACTTAATTTCACAAGGTAATTCTTTAATGGTTGCATTGCCCGTAGCGGCTGCTATAGCATTATATAATTTGATCAGAAGTTTCTTTTCTTGTGCCGGTTTAATAATCGTTCGATAATCTGCATTACTTCCGGTCAAGCTCATTAAGGTTTCAAATTGATAATGACGTGACATTTCAGTTTTGCCGGTAGTCAAATCACGAGTTTTGGCATAATCTGCTGAAAATTGAACAGGTGATAACCAAGTTCCTAAAAAGTCCGCATTAAATCCCACTATCACATTTGCTTTATCAAAATGATATGATGGAATTGCTGCTTTTCCAAAACTTGCTTCATTGGCATCAATAATAGCAGCATACGAAACCGGATCCAAATAAACAACTTCCGTAGTGGGATATTTGGTCTTAAAATCTTCAAATAATTTTTTAGTTGAAGGACTAATGACCGTTGAAGCTAAAATAATAATTTTTTCACCAGCTGCAGCAGTTTCTTCCAATTTTTTTGTTATTTCCGCATCTACTGTTTTCCAAGTAGTTTTCTTTCCATTTTTAACCGGATATTGTAATCTTGCCGTATCATAAAGATCCAAAACAGCAGCTTGCATACGTGCATTGGTACCTCCTTGTGTAATTTTTGAAAGCTTATTTCCTTCAATCTTTATAGGACGTCCATCTCTAACTTTTACAACTATAGATGCATAATCATCTGTTGTAAATAAGGTAGATGCATAATGACTAGCTACTCCCGGCGTTACACCTTCAGGTCTTTGTAAATAAGGTATTACCTTACGTACGGGTTGCTGACAACTGGTAGCTGCAACAGCATAAGCCGTAGAAAAACCCAAAAGTTTTAAAAAATCTCTCCTATTAGAAACAACTTTATTGGTTATTTCTTCTTTTGAAAGTCCGTCTGTTGGAAACTCCACCGTAGGCTCCAAAGCCTCACTATTTTTTACAGCATCCAACTCTTCTAAACTTCTCCAATATTTTTTCATCTGTAAATATTTTTTCGGTTTACAATTAATAATGACAAGAAGAACAATCTGCTCCTCCAATTTTGTCAACAGTTATTTTATCTATGCCTTCTTTATCCATTAACTTCTTAAAGTCGTAATGCTTATAATATGGATTAGAAGTATCAATCCCTCTTTTTCTATGACAATCCAAGCAAAAATCACCCATTGCCAGTTCTTTGAATTCAACAACACGATTCATTTTTTCTACAGGACCATGACATTCTTGACAAGCCACTTTTCCTGCTTGGACGTGTTGCGCATGATTAAAATAAACATGATCGGGCAAATTATGAACTTTAATCCATTGTATGGGCTTGCCCGGTTTATCTTTTTGTCCAGTTTTGGGATTGATTCCCAAATGCTCATATATTTTGGCAATTTCTTTTTTACCGGAGATAGTTCCTTCCTTAACTTGACTGTGGCAATTCATACAAACATTTAAACTAGGGACACCTGCATGACGGCTAGTTCTTGCATCCACATGACAATACTCACAATCAATACCGTTTTGTGTAACATGTACTTTGTGTGAAAACCAAATTGGTTGCACAGGAGCATAACCTTGTTGACGTCCCAAAGCACGGGCTTCAACATAAGTTATTTTTCCAATATATCCCAATGCCAACAAAGCAACCAATCCTGCAATTTTTTTTACATTTCCTTTCCCTTTGATTAATCCTCCAAATGCAATGATAAAAATTATCAAGGCAATAACAAAAGGAATAGTGTTGTTACCGGGACCAATATGAGCAAATTCAGGGTCAATTTTGTCATAAGGTCTGGATTCGGATACTGTTGAAGTCTCCTTTTGGGCAACTTCTTTTTTAGCCGATTCGCCAGGATTTGCTAAAGAAACCGTGGCCAAATTTGTGGTTAAATAAAAATTGCTTTTAATTCCATTCCCAAAAACTGAAAAAGAAACCAAAAGCAACATCATTAAACCGAGCCTTCTTAAACGGCTAACATCCAATAGCATCATACTTTTTTTCATAGATTTATTTTTAGTTAATTTGATATAATTTGTTATTTATCTTTCTGTTTTATTTGCCAAGTAAAAAGATAATTTTTTGGCTCGTCAAATATAGAGAAAAAATGACTTTTATCAAGGTTTTATAGATATTTAGAATTATTCTAAATAAGCCAACTTGTGTAACAAACACAACAAATATAGAATTGTCTGGAATTTTTATTTGGAAAATATTGATTATGAAAAAAATATCTCGAATTATTCCAATATTTTAACTTTGATTTTTATGAAAAATCAAAAATTTTTTAAAAATTAAGCCAGTTTAAAAAAATTTAAATCTTTTAAGATTAACTTATTTAATATTTTCTGAATTTGCTTCACCGTAACCTATTATTTTACTAAAACGGCTCCCTGGAGGGCGATAATAAACCAATACTTGATATGTGTTTTCCGTTTGTGCAAAATTTCCTTCGGTTATTGAATAATCTTCATAACCGTTTTTCTTAATCATATACATATAATTATAATAACCCTGTTTTAACAATAAAGATAATTCATATTTGCCGGTTTCTTCGTTATATTTCAATTCGTGATATTCTTCAGGTGAATAATTATTGAATGCTCCCGAGACAAACAAATGTTCACCCGATTCCAAATCTCCATCAAAAGTAAAATGGACATAAACATAATCCGCTTCGGTATTTTTGTTTCCTGCCGATACGGAATTGATAACAAAAGCTCCGTCAATATCTTTATAAGATAAATAATGTGTACGATAATAATCAGGATAAATATAGAAATCATATAAATTATCTACTAACTCGCGTTTAACTATACCGTAATTCATCCCGCGAATATCTTTGGTTTCAAATGCTCTGAATTCATTTAACCCGTCAAAAAGCAACTGATACGGGTAATGATATAACCATTTATTTCCCTGATAAGAACTCGGCGTGCTAAAAGTCTTTACAGTATGCCAGTTGTTATTTTGTAAAACCTTTATTTGTAAAGACTCTTTTTCATTAAATATATTATAATCTCCTTTATATAAATATAAATCTAACATTTGTTTTTTGTCTTTGACAGTTATATCATAGGGCCATTTGATTTGAATACCGATATCAACTTTATTTTCATATAAGATAAAAGCCCTACTAAAAACTATTTTATCTTCATCATCCAAAATCTCAAGAATATAATTTCCCGATAATAAAATTCTGGTGTTCTCATTCGGTATTGAAAAAAAATAATGGGTATAAGATTGCAATGTCCCGGTGGATTGTTCAATACCGGTGATTATATCCGACTCAAATCCGTCAATATATTCGGAAATTTGTAATTGAGTGGGTTGCCAATTTTCATCATAACGAACAATCTTATAATAATAATCTTTTTCATCAGCTTGTAAATCATCAAATGAAACATATAATTTATGATTGAGCGGTAAGATATTGGACGGTGTAGGATATTTTCCGTCGTTTACTTGAACGGTTTGAATATAGTAGGGCGGTTCAATAATCAATTTTTGCCATTGTGCTTGGGTTTGAAAAGAAATGAATAATAAAAATAAAGAAAACTTTTGCATACTTTTTTTAAGTAAATATATGATTTTTTAATGAAAGGACAATTATAATGCCAAAAAAGGTGGTATTTTAACCACCCTTATTGTTAATAATTATTAACTAAAATCATCGCTTGATAAAAACATGAGATTTTTTTGAATTATTTGTTTCAACGGAATAAATATAATTTCCCGGAGGTAATTGACTTATATTAATTTTTAAGTCTTTATTTCCTTGCAAATTTTGCAAGTCTTTGCGGATAAGTTCTTTTCCATTTATATCAAAAATCCTGACTCGTATATTTTCAGATTCAGTTGCATTAAATCTTAAATACAAAATATCATCCGCCGGATTAGGAAAAGCTATCAAACGCTCGAAAGTCAAATCATCTATACTTGATGAGTTGGTATGAATGTATAAATTATCTATTTTCATATAAGAACCGGGAGTTCTTCCGTTTAAAGCATAAAAAATCAAAGTATCCGGATTTTGTCCCAAATTAATAGGAATATTCTCGTGTACATAGCCGGTTGATGATATATCATAATATCTATTAAAATATTGAAGAATATTTCCATTTGATTTAAAAATAAAGCCTATTTCTGATGTGTCGTCATTTCCTCCGGTAACTCTATATATATTCACATCATAAGAAATAGAATCGGGTATGATATTTATAGGCAACCCTCCATTAGGAGGCCATCCTATACTGTTGCCATTGGTAATCCCAGCTACAATTGTATCGTTATCCTGTGAAACGACGGTATTTAATTGAACAGCAAAATTACCATCGGTTGCATCCGTTGTTTTTTCAATCGTCAAAGGGTTTGTATTGATACCAAAAATTAAAGAAGTTAAATACCCCTCGGGAGTTTCAATTGTCCTGACATCCCAATCTTCAAAATCGTTATTGGGCATAGGGGTTACTTCCGAACCACCCGAATAAAATTTAATATTATCCAATTGAAGCCATGAACCGTCTGTAACCCCGTCCAAACCCGGATTTTCATTCAAAGCATTACTGCTTACAGCTCCTACAATCAAAGTATCAGGCACTATTCCCGGGGGCATACCGGTATCCAATTTAAATTTTGTCCAAGCATTTGTATTATCTAAATTGGTAAATGCCTTTAATGCGGCACCAACGGGAGCTCCCATTTTTCTAAATTGTAATAAGAACCAAGCCGTATCCTGTGCAACAATACCGGATTTATAATAGCCTACAATTGAATCTACGTGTTGCGCATAAGGGTCTCCTCCTTCAAATCCGTGATCCGGATCAAAGTTTATAAAAAAACCGTAAAGCGTATCATGACTAACAATTGATGTTTGTAATTTTACAGAATAGCTTCCATGTTGAGCATCTGTTTCATGGCTAATGGTTTGTAAACCTTCATCTCCACTGTCCATATATTGAGACAGAGAAATGTACTGTTCTTGTAACCAGTTTTCAAAACTACTGTTATCAAATTGCTGGGGCAATCCTTTTAAACCTAACAATAAGAACAAGCTGAATACAAAATATTTATTTTTCATGACTTTGTATTTTTATTAATAATATTATAAATTTTTTAAAATGAATACAATGACATAAGGCATTTTTTTATATTATTTTTTTCCAAACATCTCAATCTAAACAAGAAAAGCTACTTTCAAATAAGAAAGTAGCTTAACTCAATTAACAACACAAATAAAACAATGAAATATGAAAAATCATTTCTTATTTTCATAAACAAATGTATAACGCAAATTCATTTTTATTTTTTGTGCTTTTATAAACTGCGCGTTTCATTGTATCAATGGTATATTTTATTTTATATTTGTATAAAATTAAAAAAAATAACTAACTAAAATTTACATTTGTTAAAGTAAATATTTCAATCACAAATAACTAAAAATGGACATAATTTATAAAGAAATCTTTAATCCAGACCATATCAACCCAAAATATTTTGCCGCTTTATTTATCGCTACTACTGTGTTTATATTAGCTATTCGTTTGTTAGAACCGAAAAGATACTTATTAAACATATATCGCCCAAATGTATATTTGTTTGAATATGAACCACATATCAAACATCCTTTTTCTTTTTATTCCATTATCAATTTTTTAATCAATTTTTTATCATTAATTATTTTGGTTTTGGCTTTTTTATCTTTTTCCAAATCCTTTGATCGAATAATTATTCTAAAACTTTTTGAAATAATATTTTTCATTAATATTTTTAAATTATTTGCAGATTATTTTGTATTAATCTTATTCAAAAGAAAAAAATATTTTCAACAATTAAGGTTCATCAGAAATGTATATGAAAATTATCTGTTTTTTTATTTATTTATATTTTCGTTTTTAATTTTCTATTTTCCTTATAAAAACAATATATTTTTGATTATTAGCTTATTAGCATTTTTAATATATTTTATTTCTTATTTATTTTCACTTTTTATAACTATTTCCAAACATTTGAATTTGTCCGGATATCAAATTATTTTGTATCTTTGCACATCGGAAATTATACCTATATTATACTTGGTATATTGGATAAGTTTACATACCTTATGAGCGAGAAAACAGTTACCCCAAAGAAGAAAGTTAAAACCATACTGGTTTCACAACCGGAACCCACATCAGAAAACTCTCCTTATTTAGCTTTGGCTCAAAATGAAAAAGTAAAGATAGATTTTCGTCCGTTTATTTATGTTGAAGGAGCCACAGCAAAAGATATCAGAAAACAAAAAATCAACCTTTCGGAATTTGATGCTATAATATTTACCAGTAGAAATGCGGTTGATCATTTTTTTCGTTTAGCGGAAGAAATGAGATACCAAGTACCTAATACGATGAGATATTATTGCCAGTCCGAGGCTATAGCTTTGTATCTCCAAAGATATATCGTTTATAGGAAACGAAGAATATCATACGGCAATAAAACCGTTAAAGATTTGGCAAACATAATCAAAAAAAATCCTGAAGGAAGATTTCTGTTACCTTCATCCGATAAATTGAAACCGGAATTGCCCAAAGCACTTAATGAACTAAAAATCAATTGGAAACCGGCAACCTTTTTTAGAACAAAGATCAGCGACTTATCCGATTTAAAAGATGTTTATTATGATATTTTGGTATTTTACAGCCCTTCCGGAATACATTCGCTTTTTCATAATTTTCCCGACTTTGAACAAAATGATACGCGGATAGCCGTATATGGAAAGTCTACGCTGAAAGTAGCCAAAGAAAAAGGCTTGCGAATCGATATTATGGCACCTACGCCCGAGACACCTTCAATGACTATGGCGCTGCAAAAATATATAAGAGAAGCTAATAAAAAATAACTGTCGAACATTAAACTTTACTAAATTTCGTTTGAAAAATTTTTCAAACAAAATATTGTATTATTTTTGAAAAAGTTTAAACACCCAATACTTATGAAAATTTATACCAAAACCGGAGATAAAGGTACAACAGCACTAATCGGAGGTACCAGGGTTCCCAAGCATCATCAAAGAATTGAAGCTTACGGAACGGTTGATGAGCTAAATTCTTTTTTAGGATTATTAAGAGACAAAATCCAATCCGAAGAAATAAAAACCGATTTGATAAAAATTCAAAACGAGCTTTTTAATTTGGGAGCTTTTTTGGCTTTGGACCCCGATAAAAAAAAATTAGCCAATGGAAAAAATAGGCTAGATATAGATCCCATAGATGAAAAATCCATCGAATTTTTAGAAAATAAAATTGATATGATGAATGAAAAACTCCCCCCGATGACAAATTTTGTATTACCTGGAGGGGATGAGCGTATATCCATCTGTCATATTTGCAGGACAATAGCACGTAGAGCCGAAAGAAAAACCACTTTAATCAATGAAACACAAGCCGTAAACCCACTATTGATAAAATATCTTAATCGTTTGTCGGATTATCTTTTCATATTGGCACGAAAATTGAGTATCGATTTGAAAATAAAAGAAACAATTTGGCAACCTAAAAAAAATTAGGTTATTAAATAAATTGTATTATTTTTGCAAACTATAAAATATTTTAACACCTAATAAAAATAATCATTATGTATTGGACATTAGAGTTAGCTTCTTATTTAAGTGATGCCCCTTGGCCGGCAACAAAAGATGAGCTGATAGATTATGCTATCAGAACAGGAGCACCATTGGAAGTTGTGGAAAATTTACAGGAAATCGAAGAAGAAGAAGAAATTTTTGAATCCATACAGGACATTTGGCCTGATTACCCAACCGAAGAGGACTTTTTCTGGAACGAAGATGAATATTAAACATAACAAAGCCTCTCACGAGGCTTTTTTTTTACAGATACTTTTATAAAGTGAGTTTGAGATAAAAAAGAATCTATTTTTCTTGTAAATGTTTGATTTTAAGTTTATTACTTAAATTTTTTAAGAAATTAAATTTTAATTTAAATGATACATATTCTTTCGATTTCAATATCAAATTAGCATTAAATATCTTATTTTTGTATAAACTAGAAATGATTGAATGAAAAAAGATTTGTTTATAAAAATTTACGGTGCAAGAGAACATAATCTGAAAAATATTGATGTCAAAATACCACGCAAGAAACTAACCGTAATCACAGGATTGAGTGGCAGTGGAAAATCATCTTTGGCTTTTGATACCATTTATGCTGAAGGTCAACGGCGCTTTATCGAAACATTTTCTGCTTATGCCCGGCAATTTCTCGGAGGTCTCAATCGTCCCGACGTAGATAAAATTGACGGACTTTCACCCGTTATTTCCATAGAACAAAAAACCACCAACAAAAATCCGCGTTCTACTGTAGGTACCGTTACCGAAATTTATGATTTTCTACGCCTATTATATGCCAAAATAGGAGAAGCTTATTCCTATAATACCGGTGAAAAGATGGTGAGTTATCACGAAAAAGAAATTATTGATATTATTTTTAAAGAATTTTCAGACAAAGATATCAGTATTTTGGCTCCTGTGGTAAAATCTAGAAAAGGACATTACAAAGAGCTTTTTAAGAAAATAGCTGCCAAAGGATATCTAAAAGTACGTGTAGATGGAAAAATCATCCCCATTGAAAAAAATATGCAACTGGAACGCTATCAAACTCACGATATAGAGATAGTTATTGACAGATTAAATGTAAATAATGCTTCCCGAAAAAGATTGACCAAAAGCATTGAAAGCGCCTTATTCCAAGGAAAAGATATGTTGATGATCTTGGACGAAGCTACCGGAAAAATCCGATATTTTAGCAAAAATTTAATGTGTCCTTCTACCGGAATTGCTTATCCCATACCTGAACCCAATTCTTTTTCTTTCAATTCACCCAAAGGAGCTTGTGAACATTGCAAAGGATTGGGAAAAATAATCGAAGTGGATTTGAATAAATTAATACCCAATCCCGATTTGTCCATAAACAAAGGAGGTATTGCCGCTGTAAATACCGATAAAAAATCTTGGATTTATCAACAATTGGAAGTAATTGCCAAACGCTATAAATTCAGTTTGAATGACCCCGTTAAAAATATCCCGGAAAAAGCAATGCAAGTAATTTTGTATGGTGGAGATGAACATTTCGAAGTCGTATCCAAAGAAATAGGTATCACACAAACCTATCATTTAAAATTTGACGGTATTGTTAAATTTATTCAAAATCAATACGAAAATTCCGGAAGCAAATCCATTAGACGTTGGGCAAAATCCTATATGTCCGAAAAAACCTGTCCTGTTTGTGAAGGAACACGTCTAAAAAAAGAAGCGAGAAATTTCAAAATAAACGGTAAAAGTATTTCCGATTTGGCAGAAATGGAAATCGATGAACTCAAAAAATGGTTTGAAACCATTGAAGAAAAATTAAGTTCAAAACAAAAACAAATTGGCTCTGAATTAATCAAAGAAATAAAAAATCGTTTAGGCTTCTTGACGAATGTCGGTTTAGATTATCTAACGCTCAACCGAACTTCTAAATCTTTATCCGGCGGAGAAAGTCAACGCATACGTTTGGCTTCGCAAATCGGGGCGCAATTGGTAAATGTATTGTATGTTTTGGACGAACCCAGCATTGGCTTGCATCAAAGGGATAATGAACGTTTAATCAAATCTTTAATCAATCTGCGGGATATCGGAAACTCCGTTATTGTTGTGGAACACGACAAGGATATAATGGAAAAAGCCGACCATATCATTGATATGGGTCCCGAAGCCGGAAAAAAAGGCGGAGCAATAGTTGCCCAAGGAAATTTTAATGAAATTCTTAAAAAAAACTCCCTTACCGCTCAATATTTATCCGGTAAAAAATTTATTGCAATTCCCTCATACAGACGAAAAGGAAATGGCAAATTCATTGAATTGGAAGGTGCGCAAGGCAACAACCTGAAAAATGTTAATTTGAAAATTCCATTGGGAACAATGGTATTGGTTACCGGAGTTTCCGGCAGTGGAAAGTCCAGTTTGATAAACGAAACTTTATATCCCATCTTAAATAAACATATCTATCGTGCCGTTAAAGACCCTTTGCCTTATCAATCCATAAAAGGAATAGAAAATATAGACAAAATTATTGATATCGATCAAAGCCCGATTGGTAGGAGCTCACGTTCTAATCCTGCAACTTATACCGGCGTTTTTCAAGAAATCAGGAATTTATTTGCACAAACTCCCGAAGCACAAATCAGAGGATATAAGCCCGGCAGATTTTCATTTAATGTCAAAGAAGGTAGATGTCCCGTTTGTGAAGGAGCCGGAATAAGAACCATTGAAATGAATCTTTTACCAGATGTGCAAATTACTTGTGAAACTTGTGGTGGAAAACGTTTTGACCGTGAAACATTGGAAGTAAGATATAAAGGCAAATCCATTTCGGATGTGTTGGATATGACCATTAACGAAGCGGTTAAATTCTTTGAACCCATACCCAAAATTTATAGAAAAATTAAAACTCTGCAAGATGTTGGACTGGGATACATTACATTGGGCCAACCCTCCCCTACACTTTCCGGCGGAGAAGCCCAACGGATCAAACTTGCCACGGAACTTTCCAAAAAAGATACGGGAAAAACGCTATATATTTTGGACGAACCCACCACCGGTTTACATTTTGAAGATATTAGGATTTTAATGGAAGTTCTAAACAAACTGGTAGATAAGGGTAATACCGTATTGATTATAGAACATAATATGGATGTTATCAAACAAGCCGATTATATCATAGATTTGGGACCGGAAGGCGGACAAAAAGGTGGAAAAATAGTAGCAGAAGGAAAACCAGAGCAAATAATACATAACAAAAAATCCTTGACCGGAAAATTCCTTAAAAAAGAGATAAAACAAATAAATAAAAAAAACGCAAAATAAATACTCGTTAAACTTCGTTTATTTTTATAAAAAATATTTATATTTGCAAGGAACTTAAATTAAAAAAAATGGGAAACGTTATTCTTTACATTATTGTATTATTAGTTATCGGTTTTATTGCGGCTTATTTGGTAGTTAAATATGTTCCATTAAAACTCAAACCTGTATTAAATTTAATATTACTTGCTTTGGCATTTTATTTTAGCTACAATATTTATAATTCTATTTATGAACCTGTTAAATTTAACAAAACCAAAGTTCAACGATACAAGAAAATCATAGCGAAATTAAAAGATATCAGAAATTCTGAATTGGCACACCGTGAAGTTACAGGTGATTATACCGCAAATTTTGATAGTTTGATAAGTTTTATTGATACTGCAAAATTCGTCATTACACAACAAAGAGATTCCAGTTATAAATATTTTGATAAAGCCCGTGGTATTGAAAGAGAAAGAGATACTGTTATTGTTGATACTTTGGGATATGCTTCCGTTAAAGATTCTTTATTCAAAAATGATAACCGTTATAAAGAAATGATGTGGGTGCCTATTCCCGGAAAAGAAAAACAAGTAAAATTTGAACTTAAAAAAGGTTATTTGACCAAAAGTAATGTAAAAGTTCCCGTGTTTATGGCTCGCATAGATAAAGCATTGGTGCTTTACGACCAAAACCCCGATTTGGTAGCTCAAGAAAAAAATATCAAAAGTACAAAAGAAATCAATGGACCTTATATTCAAGTAGGTTCTTTGGATGAAGTTACCGACAGTGGAAACTGGCCCAAATTGTATGATATAAAAGATGAACAATAATCTTAAAAAAGACCATAGAGAATTGTCCATACTGGTTTCCCGGTATGGACTTTCTTTTCTTTTTAAAGATAAAAATCCATCTCAATCCAAGTTTTTTGAATATCTCTTCGAACAGACCAATCCTTTTGAGATTGAAAATAAACTAAAAAAAATTTTTCAAGAACGTCCGGTATTAACCCGTCAATTTAAAAATATCCGTATCATTCACCATAACAATCTGAATACATTGGTACCGATTGAACTTTTTAATGAAAAAAATCCGGAAGAATATTTAAAATTCAACATCAAACTTTTGGAATTTGACCGGGCACACTTTGATACAATCGATTCGCTGGAAATAGCCAATGTTTACATACCGTTCGCCAATATTAACAATCTGTTTTTAGATTACTACGATGAAATAGACTTTTTTCATTCCGCTACGATATTTATTGAAAAGATTGATAAAACTCGTTCACAGAAAGAAGTTTTGTCTTTATATGATGTATATTTGAATGTGTTTCACAGGGATTTTCAAATGCTTATTTATAAAAACGAAGATCTTATCTTTTTCAACAGTTTTGAATTTTCTACAAATGACGATTTTCTTTACTTTTTCTTTTTTGTGCTGGAAACTTTAAAAATACCCGAAAATAAAGCGGAATTTCATATTGCAGGAGTTGATAAAAATTTTGTAGTTATGAAAGATTTAAAAGATTTTGTAGAAAATTGGAATTTTTTATCCGCTGAAAATCCGGGAAAATTGAATAATTATATCCCGTAAACAAATGCGAATAATATCCGGAAAATATAAAGGAAGAAGAATAACCGCTCCGAAAAATTTGCCTATACGTCCGACTACCGATCGAGCAAAAGAAGCCCTTTTTAATATTTTGCGAAACCAATATCATTTCCCGAGATTAAAAATTTTGGACTTGTTTACCGGAAGCGGTGGTATCGCTTATGAATTTGCATCCAGAGGAAGTAAAGACATTCAAGCGGTTGATAAAAATTTTCCCGTAATAAAATTTGTTAAAAAAATCAGTAATGAATTTGATTTTCCAATCAAAGTCATCAAATATGATGTCAAACGCTTTCTGGAAAAAACTACTGACAAATACGATATTATTTTTGCCGATCCACCTTACGATTTTTCCAAAGAAGAATTGACTCAACTTATCAATAAGGTTTTTGAAAGAAATCTATTAAAACCACAAGGACAATTGATTTTAGAACATATTGACAGACTGGATTTTTCCAATCATCCTCATTTTAAAGAAGCAAGAGTTTACGGATTGAGCAAATTTAGTTTTTTTGAATAAAGATAAAATGATAAATTATGGAACAAATTAAAATTTATATTAATAATATATCGCAAATTGTAGAAGCAATAGGGGTAGCTGTCATATTTTTTGGCATAATTTATGCACTTTTTAGATTTCTAATAGACAAAAATTCTTCTAATAAATATACGCTATTGAGGCAAACTCTGGGAAAATCTATCTTATTGGGATTGGAAATACTTATAGCTGCTGATATTATGGCAACCGTAATTACAGACCCAACCCTACAATCAGTAACGGTACTTGGAGTAATCGTTTTAATTAGAACTATTATGAGCCTTTCATTAGAAGTTGAATTATATGGAAAATTTCCTTGGCAGAAAAAATGAAAAAACAAGAAATTCAAAATACTAGTCTAAAACTTACTATTGAGATGACCTATCTCTCAAATGAACGATCAATCCTTGCATATTTACGAACATTTATAGTGTTTATCAGCACAGGTGTAGCTATTTTTAATATTGAAAAATTTAATCGATATAATATTTGGGGTTATATTGCCATTATTGTAGCCTTTATTATTTTATTTATAGGTATCTATCGTTTTATAAAGGTAAATAAGACCATTATAAAAATCGTAAAAGATCAATATAATCCGATTAAATAGTTTGTTTAAATCAAAGAATTTTTTCCAAAATTTCCAAAGCTTCATCAATAGATTTTATATTTTCAAATTTTAAGTAAGTTTTATTTATATTATTTATTTTTTTCTCAACAATTTGACAGCAGCTAGGATTTTGTTGAATAAATTGTAATATTTTTCTGAAAATATCACTATCAAAATAAGCGGATGAAGAATCGGAGACGAAATATGCCAACATTTTATCTTTTTTAATCACCAATTTTTCAAAACCCAATTGCTCAGCCAACCATTTTAAACGAACACTTTTTAACAAATCTTCTGTTTCGGAAGGTATTTTTCCAAATCTATCGATTAATTTAATTCTGAAATCGGCTAACTCCTTATCATTGGTCAACTCTGATAATTCCTTGTATAATTTTAACCTTTCGGTAGCCGATTCAATATAATCGCTAGGAAATAAAATTTCAAAATCGGTATCCAATTGTGCTTCCGTTTTAAAATCTTTTGGAGATTTATTTTCAAAAAAGTCTTTAAATTCGTTTGCTTCCAATTCTTTGATAGCTTCTTTTAAGATTTTTTGATAAGTATCAAAGCCCATATCATTGATAAAACCGCTTTGATCCGCACCAAGCAAGTCCCCCGCACCACGTATTTCCAAATCTTTCATAGCTATTTGAAATCCGCTACCTAATTCCGTATAAGTTTCAATGGCTTCCATACGTTTGCGAGCTTCCGTTGTCATTGCCGAATATGGCGGCGTTATAAAATAACAAAAAGCTTTTTTATTGGAACGTCCCACCCTGCCACGCATTTGATGTAAATCGGATAATCCGAATTGGTGAGCGTTATTGATAAAAATAGTATTGGCATTGGGAACATCCAAGCCGTTTTCAATAATCGTAGTGGAAACCAATATATCAAATTCACCGTTAATGAAATCCAATAACAAAGCTTCCAATTTTTTTCCTTCCATTTGTCCGTGACCTATACCGATACGTGCATCAGGGACCAATCGTTGAAGCATACCGGCTACTTCCTTAATATTTTCGATGCGGTTATGAATAAAAAACACTTGTCCTTTTCGTTCAATTTCATATAAAATGGCATCCCGTATGAGTTCTTCATTGAAACGTATAACTTGTGTTTCAATAGGATAACGATTAGGTGGTGGAGTATTGATAACCGATAAATCCCGTTCGTTAATCAATGAAAATTGAAGTGTTCGAGGAATCGGAGTTGCCGTAAGCGTTAGCGTATCTACATTTTTTCGTATTGTTTTAAGTTTTTCTTTTACCGAAACCCCGAATTTTTGTTCTTCATCGATAATCATTAAACCCAAATCTTTGTATTTTACTTTTTCATTGACCAAGGCGTGAGTTCCGATAATTATGTCAATCTTTCCATCAGCAAGATCTTGAAGTATTTGTTTTTTTTCTTTGGCGGTTCTAAATCGATTGAGATAATCAACTACCACCGGAAAATTTTTCAATCGTTCGGAAAAGGTTTTGAAATGCTGAAAAGCCAAAATAGTAGTAGGAACCAAAACCGCCACTTGTTTTCCGTTATCTACCGCTTTGAAAGCTGCACGAATGGCTACTTCGGTTTTTCCGAAACCTACATCCCCACAAACCAAACGATCCATAACTTTTTCACTTTCCATATCTTTTTTGATATCTTGGGTCGCTTTGAGTTGGTCCGGTGTATCTTCATAAACAAAAGAAGCTTCCAATTCATATTGCATATAACTGTCGGACGCGTATTGTGTACCTTTTTGTAATTTCCTTTCGGCATATAGTTTGATAATATCAAAAGCCAATTTTTTCAGACGTTTTTTGGTCTTTTGTTTTAACAATTTCCAAGCTCCCGAACCCAATTTGTTGATTTTCGGTGTTGTGCCGTCCTTCGCATTATATTTGGAAATTTTATACAAACTGTGAATACTAACAAACAAACGATCCCCTCCTTTGTAAACTATTTCTATAACCTCTTGTTCTTTTCCTCCCCTTTCTATTTTTTGCAAACCACCGAAAACACCGATTCCATGATCGATATGGGTAACAAAATCCCCTTCTTTCAGTTCATTTAGCTCTTGTAAACTGACGGACTGACGTTTTTTTAAATTTTTATGAATTTTAAAACGATGATAACGTTGAAAAATCTGGTGGTCAGTATAACAAGCCAGTTTGAGTTCATTATCAATAAACCCTTGATATATGGGAAAATTCAGTAATTGATATTCCAAATCGGGGTTTAAATCATCAAAAATATTTTGTAAACGTTTAACTTGTTCGTCATTGGAACAGAAGATAATATTTTGATAATTTTTCTTATTGTTTTCTTTAAGATTTTGCGTAAGTAACAAAAAATCTTTATTGAAAACCGGTTGGGGTTGTATCTGACATTCCACCACCGGCAAAGAACGTGAAGTTTTTATAAAAATACTTTTAAACTGATTAATTCCTTCCGTAAAATCAGTAGGCGTTAAAAAAAGCTCCGACGGTTTAAGATGTTCAATTTCACCCGATAAAGAAGTAAATTTTTCTTCCGCTTTGCCAAAAAGTTTTGCCAAAATGTCTGTGGTAAGTTCATCATTTTTGACAAAAACCAAACTGTCTTTTTTAATAAATTCCAACAGAGATTGTCTTTTTTGAATAAAAAGTTTATCGGAAAGATTCGGAATTATTTGAACGCTTTTTTTCATTTCTTCGGACAATTGCGTTTCAATATCAAAAGTTCTGATACTTTCCACTTGATCTTTATCAAATTCAATTCTGTATGGCAAATCATCTCCGTAAGAAAACACATCGATAATTCCTCCGCGAACGGCAAATTCCCCCGCTTGTGTAACAAAATCAACCGACTCGAATTTGAATTCCAAAAGCATATCATACATAAAATCCAATGAAAGTTTATCACCGGTTTTGATTTTCAAAGTATGATTTTGCAATTCTTTTTTTACCACCACTTTTTCAAACAAAGCTTCGGGATAAGTTACCACTACTTGCGGTTTTTGTCGTGATTGCAAATGACTTAAAACCTTTGAACGCAAAATAACATTGGCATTATCCGTCTCTTCAATTTGATAAGCTCGACGATAAGATTCGGGAAAAAACAAAACTTTTTTATTACCTAAAATATTTTCAAAATCATTAAAATAATAAGCCGCTTCTTCTTTGTTTTCAAATATCAACAAAAAAGGAACCGATTTTTTTTGATACAAAGCCGCCAACTGAAAACTCAAAGCGGACTGTCCGGTATTGCTTAAACAAACCGATTGAGCGGAATTAATTTTTTCCAATAATTTTACTACCGATCCGGCTTGTAAATATTTTTCTATAACTTTCATTGATTTCGGAAAATTCCAAAATTACAACAATTCTGCCCCTGTTCCGGCTTTACCGGAAAAAATAAATTGACCCTTATCCAATTTTACCCCTTGGGCAATATCATTTTTAAGCAAGATTGCACCGTCTAAATCGGCATAATCACACAAGGGCAATAGTTGAGCAGCCGCCGATATACCTATAGATGATTCGGTCATACATCCAATCATAGTTTTAAGTCCTGAATCTCGTGCCAGTTCCAACATTCGCTTGCCGGGAGTAATTCCACCGGCTTTTACCAATTTCACATTGATTCCGTCAAAACTTTCCTTAGATCTTTCCACATCTTCTTCGGTTCGGGACGATTCATCGGCGATTATGGGAAGTGCGGAATGTTGTTTAACATATTTCATCTCTTCCCAACGGTCAGCTACCAAAGGTTGTTCGATAAATTCTACTCCCAAATCTTTTAGAGTTTTACTGTTTTTTATGGTCTGTTCGGGAGTCCAAGCCGTATTGGCATCTACACGAAAAGGTTTATCAGTAATTTCACGCAAGGATTTCACTATTTCAATATCATAATCCGTTCCTAATTTTATCTTATATATCGGCCAAGGTTTTTCCAAAAGTTTGGCTTTCATAATTTCCAAATTATCCAAGGCAATCGTATAGGTGGAAAGCGGAATATTTTCCAATGAATAGCCCCAGAGTTCATATAGAGGTTTTCCTTGTAGTTTTCCGTATAAATCATGAGCGGCTTCATCAATGGCAGCCATTAAAAAACGAAAATTTTTCAAATGTTTATATAAAAAATTATCCCAAAAATCTTCGGGAGTTGTAAACGAATATTTTTCAATTGCCGGTTTCAGTTCGTCCAAGCGTTTTTGCATATTTTCTATTGAAAATCCGTAATAACGATTTTGCGTAGCTTCACCGTAACCCTTAATTCCGTCTTGTTCAAGTTCCACAATAAAAGTTTCTTGAACCGTATGCACCGAACGGGATATCCCGAATGGATATTCCATTTCCAAATTATAATGATATGATTTTATTTGCATGTGTTAATTTATAAAA
>JALSPZ010000108.1 GCA_026985675.1 Flavobacteriales bacterium | reverse complement strand
GTAATCAATGGCGGTGAAATTGTAGAAAACTTTTCATTGGAACAATACAAAGGAAAAAAAGTCATTTTCTTTTTCTATCCTTTGGATTTTACCTTTGTTTGTCCTACTGAAATTATTGCATTTCAAGATGCTATGGAAGAATTTGAAAAACGAAATACCGTCGTTGTCGGTTGTTCCATTGATTCGCAATTTTCGCATTGGGCATGGCTCAATACTCCACAAGACAAAGGAGGTATTCAAGGAGTAAAATATCCTTTGGTGGCGGATTTGGACAAAACTATTTCTATGAATTATGATGTTTTGGGCGGAGAATATTTTATTGATGAAGATGGAAATTGGAGTTTTGAAGGAGAACCTGTTGCATACAGAGGTTTATTCTTAATTGATGAAGAAGGAGTTGTTCAACACGCATTGATCAATAATTTAGGTTTGGGAAGAAGTGTAAAAGAAGCTTTACGTTTGGTTGATGCCCTTACCCATTTACAAAAGTATGGCGAAGTTTGTCCGGCTAACTGGGAAGAAGGTGAAGAGGCATTAAAACCTACTTTTGAAGGCGTAGCGGAATATTTGGGAAAACATGCACATTAATTGATTTTTATCATATACTAATTTTAAAATAGGCTGTCAAAACTTAATGGACAGCCTCTTTTGATTATAAGAATAAAGTATTATTTTAACAGCAAACACATTCTTTTTATCAAATTTTCTCCTGTTTTTATTTTATAAATTATCACTCCTGCAATATGCATAATAATCAAGCCGCCAAGAATAAACACAAGAGTTTTATGTATTTCTTCCCAAGTCTCACTAAATTCGGCTCCTTCGGGAAAAGGTCCACCCAAATCATATTGGAGTGCACCGGTTTGATATACCATGATAAATCCGGTAATCGGAGCTAAAATCAATATCAAATACATCAATTTTTCAACGGTTTTTACCAATAGTTTATGCCCATTGCTATAATATTCAATTTCGGGCGGAAGATTATCTCTATTTTTACGTTTGATGATTATACGGATAATGGTCAATATCAAGACCAACATACCGGTAAGTGCATGCGCTCGATAACGATTAAAGTTTGCTTCGTCAAACGGATATTCTTCCATAGTAAATCCCATAATAAATAACAATACTACCAACACAAAAGTTAGCCAATGAAGGATAATAAGAGCTTTTGGATATTTTTTCATAATTTTTAAAATTTTAGGCAAAGTTAAAAAAAAATCAATACGGATCTACATCAATAATTACTTCAACCGATTTGAAAAATGCAATATTTTCAAAACTGTTTAGAATGTGCAAAATTTTTAATTTTTGAGTATTTAAGTTGGATGAAGGTTGTAGTTTGATTAAAATTTCTTTTATATACTTATTCTTAATTCTTGGAATCAGTGCGTCGGAAGGACCCAAAACCGTATCAAAATGATTATCAAAAGATTTTTTTAACCATTCGGAAGCATCAATTACTTTTTGTAAATTACGATCTTTTATTTTGAAATTTATCATCCGACTAAACGGCGGATAAAAATACTGTTTTCGCAATTGTATTTCGGTTTGATACATTTTTTGATAATCGGCATTCAACACCATTTGTAATACCGGATGCGAAGGATTAAAAGTTTGTATCAAGACTTTTCCTTGTTCTTTTTTTCTACCGGCTCTGCCGGCCACTTGCATCAACATCTGAAAACTGCGTTCGTCTGCTCTGAAATCGGGGAAAAACAACAGTTGGTCTGCATTCATAACCACAACCAAACCTACATGTTCAAAATCCAAACCCTTGACCAACATTTGTGTTCCGACCAAAATATCGGTTTCAAAGTTTTGAAATTTTGTCAATATATTTTTAAAGGAATTTTTTCCTCTGGTGGTATCGCTGTCTAATCTGTCTATGGTATGTTGGGGAAAAAGTTTGATTAAATCCGCTTGAATTTGTTCGGTTCCAAAACCCGAATATTTTATGGAGGGATTTCCGCATGCGGGACAAATCACCGGTTTTTCAATACTGTATCCGCAATAATGACATTTTAATTTATTTTGGTGTTTATGCAAAGTCAAGCTGACATCACAATGGGGACATTCCAACACATGTCCGCAATCTTCACATTGCCCAACCGGAGCATATCCCCTCCGATTTTGAAAGACAATCACCTGTTTTTTTTGTTTTAATGTTGTATCTATTTCTGCAATCACTTGACGGGAAAAATTCCCTTCCGTTTGTTTTTTTTTCTTTGCCATTTTCAAATCCACGACTTCAATATAAGGAAGTTTTACATTGGCAAAGCGTTGGGTAATTTCAATCAATTGATATTTTTTTCGTTGGGTATTGAAATACGATTCCACCGAAGGAGTGGCTGATCCCAATAAAATATCGGCATTGAAAAATCGGCCAAGCACAATCGCCATATCGCGGGCATTATAGCGGGGAGAAGGCTGAATTTGTTTGTAGGAAACCTCGTGTTCTTCGTCCACCACGATTAATCCTAAATTTTGAAAGGGCAAAAATAGGGAAGAACGAGCGCCAAGAATAATTTGTGCTTTGGAACTTTCTTCTTTTACTTGCATCCAAATCTCCCGTCGTTCCTGTTGCGAATATTTGGAATGATATACAGCGATTTTGTTCCCGAAAATTTTGACTAAGCGTTGCACCAATTGAGTTGTCAAAGCAATTTCAGGAACCAAATACAAAACTTGTTGTCCCCTGTCGAGATATTTTTGTATCAGATGAATATAAATTTCCGTTTTTCCACTGGAAGTTACCCCGTGTAGCAAAACGGGTTTTTCTTGCACAAAAGCTTGAATAATTTTATTTAAACTTTGGTTTTGAATATTTGATAAATCATAAGCTTTATTGGATGCTTTTTCAAAATTTATTCGATCGACGTTGGTCTTGATTTCATATAAAATCCCTTTATTTACCAACGCTTTTAATACGCTTGACGATATTCCGCTTTCTTGCAGTAGAATTTTTCTCAAAACAGGTTTGCCTTGCCTTTGTATTTTGAAAAAATTCATCAATAATCGGTATTGCTTAGGAGCTTTTTTAGCCAAACTATCCAATAAATTGTCTAAATTTTGTCCGAGATAATTTTCATGGATTTGGATATAAATTTCTGTCTTCGGACGATATTTTTCTTTGATTTCCTGCAAAGTTTTAATCGCTCCTTTTTCTATTAAAGAGTTGATTATTCCAATGATTTTTTTCTTGGGCAAAAATTTTTCCAAATCTTTGATACTGAGCATTTTTTGCAACTCCAAAGCTTCCGTTACCAGATATTCATCATCGGTCAAAGAAATATTTTCAAGGTTTTGTTCATTATTTAAAACCAGATAAGTTTCATGCTGTAACATAAAAGACCCGGGCAAAGCCGCTTTAACGACTAAACCCAAGGGGGTGAGATAATAAGAAGCGATAAATTCAAATAAACGCCATTGATTTTCGGTAATAATCGGGTTTTTATCTACTATATGCAAAATCGGTTTTGTTTCGTAATGCAAGGGTTTCTTTC
>JALSPZ010000107.1 GCA_026985675.1 Flavobacteriales bacterium | reverse complement strand
ATGAAAGGAGCTACAAAATCAAACAGCAGTCATAAAAAATAAATTGTGGGACTTGGAAATAATGACAATTTCAAAAAATATTTACGTTTCAGCACTATTCCGTTTGAAATGTTCCTGATTATTTTTATTTTTTACAAGCTGGGCACATACTTTGACAACAAATATCCGAATCCAAATCATTTGTATAGCCTTATTTTCATACTATCGGGAGTGTTTTTTTCTATGGGAATGATAATTTGGCGGATAAAAAAAATCAGTTCGTAAATGAGTCTGCGCAAATTGACTTGGACAATTAGCATTATCCCTATATTTTTTGCAGCTTACTTGTTACACATCTATTTGGTTGATTTTTTTGATATCCAAAATAAAAAGTTGGCTAACAATATTTTTGATTATTTAATTGGAATTAGCGCATTGATGCTTGTCAGTTTATTGATAACCAATTGGCTGAAACCCAAAATCACGGGTTTTGTATTTTTGGTTTGGTCAATGCTCAAAATTATTCTTATAATGCTATACTTCATCCTGTTTATAATCCCTCACAATATTAAAGTTTCCAATGCCGTAGTATTTGATTTTATGATTATTTATGCCTTTCTTTTAATTTACGAAGTAATTTTTAGCATACAATTAATTCAAAAAAAGTAAAATTACAATAAAATTTTTACTAAATTTGATAAAACATTTTATTATGAAAAATATTTTATTTTTATTCCTGTTGTTTCCTGTCGTTATTTTAACTGCACAAACAAATCCCGGAGAAAAAGTAATTAAAACCAAAGTCAATGAAGTAAGCGTATATTTTAAAGATGCACGCGTAATAAGAAACAAAAAAATCAATCTTCCCAAAGGGAAATCCATTTTGAAATTTGTCAATTTGTCTCCATTCGTAGTTCCCAACAGTGTGCAAGTAAAAGTCAAAGGAGATATAATGGTCTTATCGGTAAATCATCAAAAAAATTTTTTGGATAAACTTCATAAACCCAAAGAAGTTATCGATTATGAAAACCGAATCAGAAGTTTGGATGAGCAGATACAAATGAAAGGAAAGTTACTCGAGTTGGTTCACGAACAACAATCTTTCTTGAAAAACAATAAAGATATCGGGGGAAACCAAAAAATAACCCAACAAGATATTTCGGGGGTGTATGATTATTATGAAAAAAAGATGAAAGAATTGATTTTAAAAGAGTTGAAATTTCAAAAAGATATCGATAAACTCAATAAAGAAAAAACAGACCTTATCAAACAACTCAAAAGTCGGATAGGAAAGAAAGATTTTTCAAAAAGTGAAATAGTGGTAAATGTCGATGCCAAAACAGCGGGAAATTATATGTTTACTTTATCCTATCTGGTAAAAAACGCCGGTTGGTTTCCTTCTTATGATATCAGAGCCAAAAGTATAGATAAACCCCTGAAAATCGTATATAAGGCGAATATCAAACAGGATACCAAAGTGGATTGGAAAAATGTCAAAATACATCTATCCACAGCCGATATAAACATTACCAAAAATGCGCCAAAACTTAAAACTTATTATGTAGGAAATAATACATTTCCCCCGGTTTATAAAATAAATAAAACAGAAGAAGAAAGCGGAACGTTTACCAGAATAGTAAGCGGCACCGTTACCGAAAAAGGTAATGGATATCCTATGCCTGGTGTTATTGTTTATATAAAAGGAACAAAAATGGGAACCGCAACGGATTTCGATGGAAAATACCAAATTACTTTACCCAAAGACAAGAATTATTTGGAGTTTACAGCTCACGGGTATAAACCCCTCACCGTGCCTGTCAACAACTCCATTATGAATGTTCAAATGGAACGCGACAAAACATTGAATTATGTTATGATCCATGGAAAAAAGTATTTCACTAAGGATAATGATATTTATGACGATACTAAAAACAAGGACGACAATAACTATTACAAACCTGTTCCCACGAAGCAAGACGACCATCAAGTTACCGTTGATTTTTCAATAGATATACCGTTTTCAGTGCCGTCGGATCATCAATCGCATACGGTTATTATAAGTAATAATGAAGTACAAACCATCTATCAATATTTAAGTATTCCCAAGATTACAAACAAAGCTTATCTAATTGCCCAAGTATCCGATTGGGAAAAATATAATTTCTTGGAAGGAGAAGCCAATATTTTCTTTGAAGACACTTTTGTAGAAAAAACCCTTCTCAATACCCAAAACAATATGGATATATTGAAAATATCATTGGGAACCGATAAAAATGTAATAGTTCAGCGAAAATTAATAAAAGATTTTTCAAAAAAACAATTGATCGGCAATAAAAAAGAAGTAACCAAAGCTTGGAAGATTGAAGTCAAAAACAACAAAAATAAGGAAATATACATAGTAATTAAAGATCAAGTCCCGGTTTCCAAAGAAAAAGATGTTAATGTAGAAATTATAGAGTTTTCAGGTGGAGATGTCAACAAAGATACCGGAACCGTTACTTGGAAAATGAATTTATCTCCAAAGCAGAAAAAAGAGTTGATGCTAAAATATCAAGTGAAATATCCGAAATTTTCTAATGTGATTGTGGAATAAAAATATTACAAAAAACTCCCTGATTGCAGGGAGTTTTTTTAATAATATATGAAGAAGAAATAAATTAACGTGAGTTCGATAAAAGAATCGAAGCAAAAATTCAATAAATACGTGAGATACAAGCTAATTTTTATTATACTAACGGGTTAGTTTAATAAAAATTAGTGCAGTAGATTGCATATTTATTAGATTTTGGCTCGAAACATATTATATTTATTTGCTGATTAAAATTATACTTCTTTAAATTTTTATGTAACATACTCAAAATAAACAATTTATAAAAATTAAATAATTTTTTCTTATATCGAACTCACGTTAAATTATCTTTCATCCGTTTCCTTCTGCCCCATCATCATCAAATACGATTTTAGAAATTCATCTATATTGCCGTTCATCACATCATCCACTTGCGAAGTTTCATAACCTGTTCTAACGTCTTTTACCATTTTATACGGATGCATTACGTAATTACGAATTTGCGAACCCCATTCGATTTTCTTTTTATTGGCTTCGATTTTATCTCGTTCGGCTTGACGTTTTTTCATTTCTATTTCATACAAACGGGATTTTAATAGACGCATAGCTTTTTCCTTGTTTTCCAATTGCGAGCGCGTTTCGGAATTTTCAATGATAATTCCCGTAGGCAAGTGTCTCAAACGAACCGCCGTTTCGATTTTATTAACGGCTTGACCTCCAGCTCCACTGGCACGCATTGTTTCCCATTTGATATCCGCAGGATTTATTTTGATTTCGATACTATCATCCACCAAAGGATAAACATAAACCGAAGCAAATGAAGTATGTCGTTTGGCATTGCTATCAAAAGGAGAAATTCGCACCAAGCGATGCACACCATTTTCACCTTTGAGATAACCGTAAGCATAATCTCCTTCGATTTGTATGGTAACGGTTTTAATTCCGGCAACATCGCCCGGTTGATAATTTACCTCTTTCACTTTATATCCGTTTTTTTCCGCCCACATCAAATACATACGCAAAAGCATTTCTGTCCAATCGTTGCTCTCGGTTCCTCCGGCGCCGGCGGTAATTTGCAACACCGCACTCAATTCGTCTGCTTCTTCCGAAAGCATATTCCGAAATTCAATATCCTCTAATAATTGCTTGGTTTTTTGGTATTGTTCCTCTACTTCTTCGGCAGAAGCTTCCCCTTCTTTAAAAAAATCATATAAAATACTTAAATCTTCATAAGCCGATTGTAAATTTTCATAATCTTCCACCCAACGTTTCAGTCCACGTATTTTACGCATCACTTGTTCGGCTTCTTTGGGTTTGTTCCAAAAATCGGGATTGCCGGTTTTTTCTTCTTCGTTTTGTATTTCAATTTTTTTACCGGCTATGTCAAAGATAGTGGTTTAAAGCGGTTAAACGTTTCTCCAAATCTTTCAGTTGTTCGTTGGTAATCATTGTTATGATATTTGATTTAATTTGCAAAAATAAGGTATAAAATTTTTATTATTAAAAAAATCTTTCTATTTTGCCGCAAATTAATTTTTTTATTAAAATGAGTGATAAACTAAAAATCGAAATGGAATTTCCCATTCACGCTTCTCCAAGTATGATTTTTCAGTATCTTACAACGCCTTCCGGATTGAGTGCTTGGTTTGCCGATGATGTCAATTCACGTGGAAAAATTTATACTTTTATTTGGGATGGCTCGGAAGAAAGAGCCAAATTAGCCGCAAAAAAAGATAATGAAAAAGTAAAATTCAAGTGGATAGATGAAGACGACAAAGAAACCGGAACTTTTGTCGAATTCAAAATTGTTGTGGACGAACTGACAAAAGATGTATCGCTTTTGGTAACTGATTTTTGTGATGAAGACGAAGAAGAAGAAACTCGGATGCTCTGGGAAAATCAAATCAGTGATTTGAAACACGTCATCGGAGCTGTTTAAAAAAATATAAAATTACAAATTGCCGGTTTTTCTACCGGCTTTTTTTTGCTTTTTATCTTTTTTATGAATGATTTATCCTAAATTTGCTCTATCAATTATCAAAAAATGTCCGAAAAAAAAGAAAAGTTAATTTGTTATCATTGCGGTTTGGAAATGACAGAATCCGAAACCGTCTGGTTCGACGGAAAACCTTTTTGCTGTAACGGATGTAAAACCGTTTATGAAATTCTCAATAAAAATAAACTTTCACAATATTATACCCTCAATGAAACCCCCGGCATAAAAACCGATGAAATCGATGAAAATGTCAAACAAAAATATGCCTATTTGGACAATCCCGAAATTGAAAAAAAACTCTTGGAATTTGATGACGGACAAACCAAAGTGGTAAATTTTTACATTCCCAATATCCATTGCAGTTCCTGTATTTGGGTTTTGGAACATCTGGATAAATTAAACGAAAACATCTCGCATTCGGAAGTGAATTTTCCGGCTAAAACGGTGCGGATAACTTACCGTGCAGATAAAATAAGCCTACGTGAAATTGTAGAACTGTTGGCTTCCATTGCCTACCCTCCGTTGATTAGCTTGGAAGATTTGGAAAAAGACAAAAAACAATCCAATAAAAAACTGATTTACCAGCTTGGTATCGCAGGTTTTGCTTTCGGAAATGTTATGTTGATGGCACTTCCCGAATATATTCAAGGAGAAGGATATTGGATTGAACGTTTTAAACCCGTTTTCGGCTGGATTATGTTTACGCTTTCTGTCCCTGTGGTTTTTTATTCGGCGCGTGATTATTTTGAGTCGGCTATCAAAGGACTTAAACAAAAAATCGTAAATGTCGATATTCTGATTGCTTTGGGAATTACGGTGCTTTTTCTTAGAAGCGCTTATGAAATAATAACTAAAACCGGACCGGGTTTTTTTGATAGCTTAACTGGACTGGTATTTTTTCTATTGTTGGGAAAATATTTCCAACGTATAACTTATGATTATTTATCTTTTGAAAGGGATTACAAATCTTATTTCCCGATAGCCGTAACCAAGATAATCAACAATAAAGAAGAAATTACCGAAATCAAAGACATTAAGCCCGGTGATAGATTATTGATAAGAAATGAAGAGATTATTCCGGTGGACGGTATACTGATGAAAAATACCGCTTTGATAGATTATAGTTTTGTTACCGGAGAATCGTTGCCGGTAGAGAAAAAAGTTGGAGACCAAATACTTGCCGGTGGAAAACAAAAAGGAAATTTTATCGAGATAGAAGCTATAAGCGATGTGGACAATAGTTATTTGACAAAATTATGGGCGCGTGAAGCTTTTCAAGAAGATAAAAATAATATTAAAAATCTTACGGATAAAATCAGTAAATATTTTACCTTTGCTATTTTAAGCATTGCCCTTTTGTCCGGAATTTATTGGTATTATAAATCGGGATTTTCTACTGCAATTTGGGTAATTACCGCCGTATTAATTGTAGCTTGTCCTTGTGCCTTGGCATTATCCGCTCCTTTTGCTTTCGGAAATATTTTAAGACAGTTCGGATATCATAAATTTTACGTGAAAAATGCTTCAGTAATAGAAAATACAGCTCATATAGACACTTTAGTTTTTGATAAAACGGGCACATTAACCGAACAAGAAAAATATGAAGTGGATTATCAAGGAAAAAAATTATCGGATAAAGAAAAACAAATTATAAAAACCATGGTAAGAGCTTCCAAACATCCTTTGAGTAAATTGATTTACAAATACTTGAAAAAATATCCATTGGTAAACTTACAAAAAATAACCGAAATTCCCAGTAAAGGAATTGAAGCAGAATATCAAGAAAAAAAATATCGTTTGGGTTCTGCAAATTTTACCGGAAATATCAGCCGAAATACAACTACACAAAGTTTTTTTAGCATAGAAAACCAAAATATGGGGAGTTTTGTTTTTAAAGCAAAATATCGAAACGGAATAAAAGAACTTTTCAATAGATTACAACAAAAATACGATTTGTTTATTCTTTCGGGAGACAATGACAGTGAGAAAGAAACCTTACGAAAAATTCTGCCCGAAAATACGACCTTATTGTTTAATCAATCTGTTCACGATAAAATGGACTTTATTCAGTCTTTACAACAAAAAGGTAAAAAAGTTATGATGATTGGAGACGGATTAAACGATGCAGGAGCATTACAACAAGCAGATGTAGGAATAGCCATAGCAGAGGATAGCAACGTATTTACTCCTTCTTCGGATGGAATTCTCAAAGCGGAAAAATTGCCTGTTTTGGATAAATTTCTAAGCGTTTCCAAAAATACACTTAAAGTTATTTATATCAGTTTTTTATTAGCATTCATTTACAATATAATAGGTCTGGGATTTGCCGTTACTAATAATTTAACCCCTATAGTTGCAGCCATTCTCATGCCTATCAGCTCAATTTCCATTGTAATTTTTGTTACAATTTTAACGGGAATATTATCTAAAAAACTAAATATCAGGTAAATCAAAAAAATAAAAGATTAATTAATCTTTACTTAAAATTTGTATATTTGCAAGTATAAACTAAAAAAATGATTGCCTTATATCTCACTATATTTATCAGTTTAATATTAGCCTTAATTTTTTTGGTTTTATTTTTAAGCTCTGTAAAAAACGGGCAATTTGAAGATTCTTATACCCCTTCAGTGAGAATGCTTTTTGAAGACGAATTCAATTTAGAAAAAAAAGAAGATACGATTTCAACAGAAACTAAACAAACTAATGATTAATCAAAATTAATTTATATGGAAAAACAGAAATTTTATTATGACGACAAAGTCACGAAACTGTTTGCCTGGGCAACAGTAGTCTGGGGAATAACAGCTTTCACAATTGGACTTATGGTTGCTTACCTTTATTGGTTCCCTCACTATATGGATGGAATCTCTTGGTTAAGCTACGGACGTTTAAGACCCTTACATACCAATGCGGCAATTTTTGCTTTTGTTGGAAATGGAATTTTTGCCGGGGTTTATTATAGCACGCAAAGACTCTTAAAAACCCGTATGGCAAGTGACTTATTAAGCAGAATTCACTTCTGGGGTTGGCAGTTAATTATTCTTTTAGCTGCAATTACCCTACCCTTAGGGTTGAACTCTTCTAAAGAATATGCCGAATTGGAATGGCCTATAGATATTCTGGTAGCTTTAGTATGGGTAGTTTTTACAATAAATCTTATTTGGACAGTTGTTAAAAGACGCGTACGACATATATATGTAGCAGTTTGGTTTTATCTATCCACAGCTGTAACTATTGCGATGTTGTATGTCTTTAATAACTTGGAATTGCCAGCAACTTTAACCAAAAGTTATTCTTTATACTCCGGAGTTGAAGATGCAGTAGTTCAATGGTGGTATGGACACAATGCTGTTGCATTTTTCCTTACTACACCCATCTTAGGTTTGATGTATTATTTTGTTCCAAAAGCTGCCAATCGCCCTATATATTCTTACAGATTATCAATCATCCACTTCTGGACTTTGATTTTTATTTATATTTGGGCAGGACCTCACCACTTGCTTTATTCAGCCGTTCCGGAATGGGCACAAATGTTGGGAACAATTTTCTCATTAATGCTAATTTTCCCTTCTTGGGGAGGTATGATCAACGGTTTATTAACCTTACGTGGAGCTTGGGATAAAGTGCGTGAAGATCCTATATTAAAAATGTTTGTGGTAGCTATTACATCTTATGGTATGAGTACTTTTGAAGGACCGATGTTATCATTCAAATCATTAAACGCTATTGCTCACTTTACCGATTGGATTGTTGCTCACGTACACGTAGGAACTTTAGGCTGGAATGGATTTATTATAATGGGTATGTTATATTGGATGGTTCCAAGATTATACAAAACCAAATTATATTCAGTAAAATTAGCTAATCAACATTTTTGGATTGGTACTTTGGGAATTATATTATATGTAGTTCCCATGTATATTTCCGGTTGGACACAGGCATTAATGTGGAAGCAATTCAATCCTGATGGAACTTTGAAATATGGAGAATTCATGGATACCGTTACGGAAATTCTACCTTTCCATTATATAAGGGCTATTGGAGGAACATTTTATTTAATCGGTGGATTATTATTGGTTTATAACTTATTAAAAACTGTGAAAGGACATACGGTTGAAGATACCGAAGCTGAAGCAGCTCCACTGAAACCGATTCCTGCCGCTCGTCAAAGTGGTGAAGATTTCCATAACTGGCTGGAAAGAAGAGGAGTTTTATTTACTGTACTTTCTTTAATTGCAACAGCAATTGGTGGAGCAGTTGAAATTATTCCCACTATTTTTATCGATTCAAATATTCCTAAAATTACAGCCGTAAAACCTTATACACCTTTAGAAGTTGAAGGTCGTGATATATATATACGTGAAGGTTGTAACAACTGTCACTCACAGATGATACGTCCATTCCGTAGTGAAGTTGAACGTTACGGTCCTTATTCAAAAGCCGGAGAGTATGTATATGACCATCCATTCTTATGGGGTTCCAAGCGTACAGGACCGGATCTATTCAGAGAAGGAGGTAAACGACCTAATCTATGGCACTTTAATCATATATACAAACCTTCATCCATGATGTATGGCTCCATCATGCCCAATTATCAATGGATTGTTAAAAATGATTTGGATGCTTCCGACATTCAAGCCAAAATGAAAACCCTAAAAGCCTTAGGAGTTGCCTATACTGATGAAGATATAGCCAATGCTCCAAAAGCTTTAGAAAAGCAAGCACAAGCAATTGCCGAAGATCTCAAAGCAAATGCAGTAGAAAAGTCTCCTATTTATAAACAAGCTTATAAAGGACAAAAAGTCGATTTGAGTAAAAAAGAAATTGTTGCACTAATTGCTTATTTACAACGCTTGGGAACCGATACAACCAAAAAGGTTGAAACAGCTAAAAATTAATATATTATGTTAAAAAACATCAAAAAATATTTGGAACATCACGACGGAGGACTAGATTTTTATAGTCTTTTTCCTCTAATACTTTTTACTATAATATTTTTATTGATAGTATATTATGTATATTTCGTGATGTCCAATAAAACTATTGATGAAATAAAAAATATTCCACTTAATGATCAAAACGATTTAGATTATGGCAAAAAAGAATGAATCAGCTTTAGATAGATTAATTAAAAAATTAACTAAAGCTACACCAATAGAAAAAGAAAGCGAAGTAAAATTAGACCACGATTTTGATGGTATTCAAGAACTTAATAACCCGCTACCACCATGGTGGACAATGGGATTTATAATTACAGTAATTATGGCTGTTATATATATGGGTTACTATTTTGTTAATTTCTACGGAAAGGGTAGTACGGTTGGTTGGCAAGAAACAGAATTAAAAAATGAATATGCTAGAGCTAACAAAGCTGTTGAAGCTTACAAAAAAGCTCATAATTTGGTTGACGAAAATACCGTAACACTTCTAAAAGACAAAAAAGCTTTGGAAGAGGGTAAACAGATATATATTCAAAACTGTGCAGCTTGTCATCGGGCTGATGGAGGTGGGGCAGTAGGACCTAACCTAACCGACGATGCTTGGTTATATGGTTGCGATATCAAAAGTGTATATAAAACCATTTTAAACGGAACCAGTAAAGGCATGCCTACTTGGAAACACTTAGGAGCTGACAAAATACAAAAAGTAGCCAGTTATGTTTTGAGTTTACAAGGCACAAAACCTGCCAATCCAAAAGCGGCAGAAGGGAAAACTTGTAAAAATGGCTAGTTAAAATCCAAATAATTATTAAAAAATAAAGCAGTTTGCAAAAACTGCTTTATTTTGATTAAAAAAATTATTTAAAATGAATACAAATAACAATGAAACATTCAGAGATAGTATAGGAACCATCAACGAAGAAGGACTTAGAAATTGGATACACCCCAAAAAACCCAAAGGAAAATATTATAATTACAGAACATTGGTAAGTATTATCTTACTCACGCTTTTTGTTATGGGACCGTTTATTAAAGTAAACGGTGAACAATTTATGCTATTTGATATCCTGGGGAGAAGATTCCATATTTTTGGCAGACCTTTCTTTCCGCAAGATTTCTATTTATTAGCATTGGCACTTATCATTTCTGTTGTATTTCTCGTTCTGTTTACAGTAGTTTACGGAAGAATATTCTGCGGATGGCTCTGCCCACAAACAATTTTTATGGAAATGGTTTTTAGAAAAATAGAATATTTCTTTGAAGGAGACCGTCCCAAACAAATGAAATTGGACAAAATGCCCTGGAATGCCGAAAAAGTACGAAAAAGAGGTTTGAAATGGGTGGTATTCTATTTAATTTCATTAATTATTACTTCCGTTATGCTTGCTTATGTAGCGGGTAGTGATTATGTAATCAATATGTGGAAAAACCCTTTTGCGGATATCAAAGCATTTATAATTTATTTGGTTTTCACAACGGTATTCTTCTTTGTATTTGCATGGTTTCGTGAACAAGTTTGTATCATTGCTTGTCCTTATGGACGTTTACAAGGTGTGCTTACGGACGAAAATACAATTATGGTTTCTTACGATTATAAACGGGGAGAAAAAAGAGGACCTATGCGTAAGGGACAAAACCGTGAAGAACTCGGAATGGGAGATTGTATTGACTGTAAGCAATGTGTATTGGTATGTCCAACCGGAATCGATATCAGAAACGGTACACAATTGGAATGTATTAACTGTACTGCTTGTATGGATGCCTGTGATGCAGTGATGGATTCCATTGGAAAACCGAGAGGATTGATACGTTATGCATCCAAAGTAAGTATTGAAGAAGGACATAAAAAAATATTTACTCCGAGAGTTAAATTTTATACGGTAATTCTTACAATTTTACTAGGTATATTTGCTACTTTATTTATTAATAGGCCCACTGTTCAATTAAAGGTTTTAAGACAACGAGGATTAGTTTATACCGAATTGCCGTCCGGTGAAATAAGAAATTATTATAATGCCACTTTAATCAATAAAAGTAACAATACATTTAAAGGACTCAAATTAAAATTATTGGATAAAGCTAGTAAAGGCAAAATTACAATTTCAGGTGAACAAAACTTAGACTTGGATAAAGAAGAAATCAAACAATTTATTATTTACATTGATTATCCCAAAGGAGAAATCAGTGGTGAAAAAGAAATAAAACTGGGGGTTTTTGACAAAAACGGGAAAGTATTGGATAAATACAAAACTGTGTTCATAGCACCTGTTGAATAAATAACTTTCTTGGGTGATATATTATCTTACCCAAGATTTTAAAATAAAGCTTATGAAAAAATTCAAATTTCATTGGGGTTGGGCAACATTATTAGTATATGCTACATTTATGACAGTGTTCTTATACTATTTTTATAAATCTTTTCAAGAACTAAAAACAAATGAATTAGTTACCGAAGATTATTATACCGAAGAATTACAATATGGTAATGTCTTAGCAAAAAAACAGAATGCCGATACAATGAAAGTAAATATTCAAATTATTAATGGAAACAATGGGGTATTGATTGAATTTCCTAAATATGTCAGGTCCAAAGATATCAAAGGAAATGTTACCTTATATAAACCCGACAGAAAAGCTCTTGATAAAACCCTGGATCTAAAATTAGACAGTTTGAATCAAATGCTTATTCCTTCCAAAAATTTTATATCCGGAAGGTGGAACATACAAATTGAATGGAAAAAAGACAGTATTCCTTATTTTGTGGAAGAAAAATTAATGATTAAATAAAAAATGGAAATTTTAATTACATCTTTATTGCTGGGCTTAATGGGAAGTTTTCATTGCCTGGGAATGTGTGGTCCCATTGCCTTTATTCTGCCTGTCGACAGAAATAATAAGCTAAAAATGTCCATTCAAACTTTATTGTATCATTTAGGACGAATGACTGCTTACGGAATGATAGGTTTGGTCTTCGGATATCTCGGACAAGGAATTTCACTTTTGGGATTTCAACAAAAAGTTTCTTTGATAATGGGAATTATAATGGTGATTTTTGCTTTTGTTCCCGCTTCAAAAGTATTACGTTTAAAACCCTTGGCTTGGTGGAATAAGTTTGTTTATTTTATTAAAAATTCACTTGGAAATTATCTGCAAAAACGTTCAACATTGGGTTTTTATACCATTGGTTTTTTCAATGGTTTATTACCTTGCGGATTGGTTTATGTAGCATTAGTCGGGGCAATGGCAACAGGCTCTCCGCTATTGGGTGCCTTATATATGATTATATTCGGGCTGGGGACTTCACCTATGATGACATTGGCTATCTATCTGGGTAATTTTGTATCGGTAAAAGTGCGTAATAAAATAAATAAAATGATACCTTATGCCGTAGCCTTCGTAGGTATTTTGTTTATATTAAGAGGATTGAATTTGGGCATAAAATATATTTCTCCAACTGATCAGATGATTGAAAAAATGAAAGATAAAAAATTCAATAAAATGAATGATAAAATTGAAAAAATTATTCATAAAGAATAAATATCACCTTGAATTTAAAGCCCACTCTGGAAAAATGTCCAAATCAATATCAAAGACCCAAGTCATATAAAAATAGGCAACCAGCGTAAGCAAAAGTATTCCGAAAATATTCAACCAAAATCCGGTTTTCATCATATCCTTGATTTGTAATTTTCCCGTTCCGAACACAATGGCATTGGGCGGAGTCGCTACGGGCAACATAAATGCAAACGAAGCGGCTATGGTTGCCGGTATCATAAAAAATAAAGGATTTACTTTCATCGCCATAGCCATTGAAGCCAAAATCGGTAAAAATGTTTGAGTAGTTGCAGTGTTTGAAGTGAGTTCAGTTAAAAAAGTAATGGTTGCTACAATTATCAATAAAATAAGTAGCGGATGAACATCTTGCAATCCGGTTAATCTATCCCCGATATAAGCTGATAATCCCGAATCTTTAAAGCCTTTTGCCAAAGCGAATCCACCGCCAAAAAGCAAAATAATTCCCCAAGGAATACGCTCGGCTGTCTTCCAGTCCATCAAGTAATCTTTTTTGTTTTTTG
>JALSPZ010000106.1 GCA_026985675.1 Flavobacteriales bacterium | reverse complement strand
TTTTAATTTTTCAATAACTTTTTATGTTTTGCTGTTTTTCTCAATAAATAGTAGGTATTGCTAATCATTACTTTAACATTTTTAGTTACACGTGCCAATATAATAAAAATAATACGTATATTAAATTATTTATATCGTTGTCAAGGCAAACGCTTTATTAATTCTCTCGCCATGGCGCAATTCAGCTATACTTTCATTAAGCATTTATAATCAATCTCTCAATTCGTTTCAAAACTTCCGTCTTTCCAAGCATTTCCATAATTTCAAACAAATCGGGTCCTTTCAGACTGCCTACCAATGCCAAACGTAGCGGTTGCATCACTTTTCCAAATCCTATCTCACGATTATTGATCCATTCAGACAATTTTTCTTTGATATTTTTTGCTTCGAAATCATTGATATTTTCAAGTAATTTGACAACTTCTTTCATCAATTCCGCAGTATTTTCTTTCCAAGCTTTTTTCATTGCTTTTTTGTCATAAGTTTCGGGTGCTTGGTAGAAAAATTGTCCCAATTCCCAAAAATCTTTTACAAAAGTAGCTCGTTCTTTCAGCAACTCAATAACTTTTCGTGTATAATCCAAATCTTTCGTATTCGGTTTTTTACCTGTTTTCTCTTCCAGTATCGGAACAAACAATTCCAAAAGTTCATCTGTACTTTTACGTTGCAAATGTTGATGTTGAAACCATTTGGCTTTTTCCGGATCAAATTTAGCCCCTGATTTATTCACTTTTGTCAAATCAAAAGCAACTATGAGTTCATTCATTGAGAAGACTTCTTTATCCGTTCCCGGATTCCAACCCAGTAATGCCAGAATATTTACAAAACTTTCAGGAAAATATCCTTCTTCCTTATATCCGGCATAAATTTCTCCCGAATTTTCATCTTTCCATTCCATTGGAAACACAGGAAAACCGAATTTAGCTCCGTCTCTTTTACTCAATTTACCTTTACCTACGGGTTTTAGAATAAGCGGCAGGTGGGCAAATTCAGGTTTTTGCCAGCCAAAAGCATCATAAAGCAAGTAGTGGAGCGGGAGTGAAGGCAACCATTCTTCACCGCGTATTACGTGCGAAATTTCCATCAAATGATCATCAACAATATTGGCTAAATGATAAGTTGGCAATCCGTCGCTTTTCATCAGCACTTTATCGTCTAATGTATTGGAATTCACTTCCATTTCACCACGAATTATATCTTTTAGTTTGATGATTTTATTTTCGGGTATTTTAAAACGGATAACGTATTTTTCTCCGCTTTTAATTTTTTTCTCTACTTCTTGTTTTGTTAGATTTAACGAATTATTTAATCTGTTTCTTGTAGTGGAATTATACATAAAAACATCCTTACGATTTTCATATTCTTTTCGAATTTTATCCAATTCATCAGGGGTATCAAATGCATAATACGCTTTGCCGTTGTCCAGAAGTTGTTGTATGTATTTTTGATAAATTTCTTTTCTTTCGCTTTGTCTATACGGACCAAAATTTCCTTTATTATCAACACCTTCGTCAATTTTTATTCCTGTCCACGCCAAACTTTTTTTTATATATTCTTCTGCACCATCAACAAAACGATTTTGGTCGGTATCTTCTATACGCAAAATCATTGTTCCGTTATTTTTGCGGGCAAATAAATAGTTAAATAATGCAGTTCTTACACCGCCCATATGTAGTGGACCTGTAGGGCTTGGTGCAAATCTAACTCTTATATTTTTCGTCATAGCAAAAATTTTCCATACAAAAGTAAGCATTTATTACAAAAAATATTGGTATAAATATATTTTTTTGGGCGTGTCCCTCCCTTATATCCCGAGCTATCCTTATTAAAATCCAAGGCTTTCCTCGGGTCGTGTTTTCCGCTTAAAGTCCCGCCCGCAAAAACACACAAAAACCGGACAAGCAAAAGGAGCTTCTCTGGTCGCTCTTTTGCTTGTGTTTTTGTAGTGTTTTGCAGAGCGGGAGCTACCGCTTCAACCACTCACGCAGGGTATCATCGCAGCTGAATTATTTATTTTTCATTCATAATTTATACAGTATCTTATGCAGTAAAGACAAGGCATACCTTGTCTTTACGTCTTACTATTAACAATTAACCAAATCAATGATTCAACAAATCTCCATACATCATTCATTTTTACTATTTTTGTATCTTGCAAGACTTATGCAAACAAATAATTTCCATATAATTAAACAAAAACTCGAACAATTTGTCAAAAAATATTACCTCAACGAATTGTTCAAAGGTATCGTATTGTTCATATTTTTTTCTTTTCTTTATTTGTTTGTTTTAGTATTGCTCGAACAATTTTTTTGGTTATCAACTACTGTTCGAGAGATAATTTTCTATACTTCCTTAATCATTTTGTTTTTCTTTTTATTTGTTTTCATTCTTTTACCTTTTGCAGCATATCTCGGCTTTCGCCAACAGCTTTCCGATGAAAAAGCAGCTAAACTCATAGGTGATTTCTTTCCGGAGATAAAAGATAAACTACTCAATATCATACAATTGAAACAATCCAATCAAGACTCCGAACTTTTGTTGGCTTCTATCGAACAAAAATCATTACAGCTAAAAAATTTCCGCTTTACACAAGCAATAGATTTCAAAAAAAACCGAAGATATTTTTCTTTGCTTCTCATACCTTTATTTATTTTAGGTCTTTCCAAAATTTTACATTTCGATACCGACTTACAACAAAGTTACAAGCGATTGATTTCTTATAACAAAACCTACCAGCCGCCCATACCTTTCAGTTTGCATTTGAGTTCACCCGATAAAGCTCTTTTCGGCACCGATTATACTTTGCAAGTAAAGCTTTCCGGTGAATCACTCCCCGAAGAAATCTATTTTCAATCTGATAGTGGACAAAAAATCAAATTGCTCAAACAAAACGACAGTATTTTTATATACAAATTCAAAAATTTTAACAAAGATTTAAAATTTCAACTCCTTGCCGGCAACCATACTTTCGGTCCTTATCATATTTTACTTGTTCATCCGCCATTGATAAGTAAACATCAATTAAAAGTCGTTTTTCCAGACTATTTAGGATTAAATGCTAAAACTTACGATAATTTAAGTAACATCAGTCTCCCTGAAGGCTCGCGGTTGCATTGGATTTTTAATCTTGATTATACCGATAGTTTAGCTTTTAAAACCACATTTTTAGATACACTGATATCCGTTACATCTCAAACAGCCGTTATTTCTTTATCCGCTCACAATACATTCGATTATAGTTTTCAAGCCATAAATTCCTCCGGATATCGATCCAATCCTTTCCGGTATCGTATTAACGTCATCAAAGACGAATATCCGAAAATCAAGGTCGATTTATTGGTCGATAGCTTAAATATGCAAAATCACCACCGTATCATCGCTTCTGATGATTATCGTATCACTAAATTAAAATTATATTATAAAGAATCTCAAAACGCCAATTATATTTCCGTAAATATTCCCGTTAAACGAAGTGGTTTTATAGAAACTTTTTATATTTTTCCTGATACCATACAACTAAAACCCGGAACATCTTATTCTTATTATTTTGCCGTTTATGATAATGATAGTAAGCACGGTTACAAACAAACCAAAAGTCAAATATTTACTTTTAATAAACAATCACCGGACAAATTACAAAATTATCTTTTGGAAAAACAGAAAAATCAATTGCAACAACTTTCTCAAATTCAACAAAATCAACAACAAAGTTTTAATCAATTAAAACAACTTAATCAACAATTAACCCAAAAAAAACAATTGGATTGGCAAACCAAACAACTTATAACCAATCAATTAAAGAATCAAGAAAAACTTCAAAATCAATTTGAACAATCGGTGGAAAAACTAAATCAATTGCTTAATAAATTACCTGCCGATAGTCTCTCTTTAAAAAAAGAAGATTTACAAAAACGATTGGATGAATTAAAAAAATTAGATCAAAAGAAAAAACTTTTGGATGAGCTTAAAAAATTAGCTGAAAAATTAGATAAGGAACAATTGATGAAAGATTTAAAAAAACTACAAAATTATTCTGAACATCAAGAAAAATCTTTGGAACGCATTTTGGAGCTTACCAAAAAATATTATATGCAACAACAAATGTCTAAACTTTCCCAAAAATTAGATAGTTTGGCAACAGCACAGGAAAAATTGGCAAATAATGACAGAGATACCAAACAAGAACAAGACCGGTTGAACAAAAAGTTTGAAAAATTATCGAAACAAACAGATTCTTTATTCCAAATGAATAAGAAACTCAAACGACCGATGCAAATGCCAGATTTCCCTACGGATACCGAAAATATCAAGCAAGATATGCAAAAGGCTTCTCAATCTTTGGAACAACAAAATTCATCCAAAGCCAATAGTTCTCAACAAAAAGCTGCCAATAAGATGAAACATATGAGTAAATCTATGAAAATGAGTATGCAAGGTGGGGGAGGAGAACAAAATGAAGAGGATATCAAAACCTTGCAATCACTTCTGAAAAGTTTACTCAACTTTTCTTTTAATCAGGAAAATTTATTGAATAATTACAAATCTTATAATGATAAATCTTCCGTAAGCGCCCATTTGGTCAATCAAAACAAGCAAAAACTTTATTTCAAACATATCAATGACTCTTTATATACACTAGCTTTACGTAACCCCAAAATTTCCCAACTCATTTTGGATGCCGCTTATAATATACATTCCGAATTGGATATGACTTTGGAATCGCTTGCCGAAAATCAGGTTTTTTCTGTTTTACAACACGCGCAATTCGTGCTAACCGATGCCAATACCCTTGCCGATTTGCTCAGTAACGCACTTGATAATATGAAAAATTCCATGTCTATGACCGGTAAGGGCAAGGGAAAAAAAGGTAAGGGTTTCAGTCTTCCTGATATTATAAAAAAACAATCCGAATCTCTTCAACAAATGCAAAATGCTCTTAAAAAGCAACAAGGGAAAAAAAAGAACGGCAAAAACGGAAAAAAAGACGGTAAACAATCCCGTAAAATTGGAGAAAAAGATGCTGAATTACAATACCGTTTATATCAACAACAACAGCACATAAAAGATAAATTAAATCAGCTTGCTGATAAATTTTCTTCACCATCCGATAAACAAAGGATTACCAAACTATTAAAAGAAATGGATAATTTGGAAAGAAAACTTTTACGGGAAGGTATTACGCAAGAAACACTTAATAAAATGTTACAATTACAACATGAATTGTTAAAATTAAGAAACGCCACTTATAAGCAAAGTATTGATAATCAACGTATAAGTAGATCAAATTCTAAAAATTATTCTGCTCCTGACAGTTTATTTATAAAAAAAAGTAGTAAATTTGCTCCGTTTGATGAAATCCTTAAACGTTATCAAATACCTGTAAATCAGAATATTAACAAAAAAATCAAAGATTATTTAAGTCATGATTAGTTTTTATACCGAAACCAATTTTTGTTTGGAACATGAAAATGAATTTAGAGATTGGATTGAAAATTGTATCCTTTCAAATAATTTTGAAACCGGTGAAATCAATTATATTTTTGTAGATGATATTTATTTGCATAAAATGAATAAAAAGTTTTTGAATCATGATACCTTGACCGATATTATTACTTTTGATTATTCTGAAAATAAGGTTTTAAGTGCAGATATTTATATTTCAATTGACAGGGTAACTGAAAACGCAGAATTTTTTAATAACAAATTTTATAATGAATTATCACGCGTAATAATCCATGGTGTTTTACATCTTATGGGCTTTAAGGATAAAACAAATGAGCAAAAATTACAAATGAGATTACAAGAAGAACTTTGTTTGAATAAAATTAATTTTTTATAATGTTTCACGTGGAACAATTTTAATTAAAAATTTCATTCAACAAATTTAAATTTATTAGTAATGAAATATCCGTTTAGATATGATATAATTGTTGTTGGGGCTGGACATGCCGGTTCCGAAGCTGCTGCAGCTGCTGCAAATATGGGAGCCAAAACACTTTTGATAACGCTGGATTTATTTAAAATTGCTCAAATGAGTTGTAATCCGGCTATGGGTGGAATTGCCAAAGGTCAAATAGTTCGTGAAATTGATGCTCTTGGAGGATATAGCGGTATCGTTTCTGATATTTCAGCTATTCAATTTCGTATGCTTAATAAATCCAAAGGTCCTGCTATGTGGAGTCCCCGCACTCAGAATGACAGAATTTTATTTACTAATACTTGGCGCAAGACTTTAGAGCAAATACCTAACCTAGATTTAATGGCTGATATGGTTACCGAATTAATTTTTGAAAAAGATAATTTAGCCGGAGTAAAAACCAGATTAGGTACAGAAATTTTTTCAAAAGCAGTTATCTTAACTAACGGAACTTTTTTGAACGGAAAAATATTTATAGGAAAAAAATCTTTCGGTGGTGGTAGAATGGGAGAGAAATCCGCTATCGGTTTAACAGAAAATTTGGTAGATCTCGGATTTCAATCTGGAAGGATGAAAACCGGAACACCACCACGAATTGATGGAAGATCTTTGGATTATTCTAAAATGACCGAACAACCCGGAGATGAATATCCTCAAAAATTTTCATTCTCAGATATCACCAGCCCATTATCAGAACAACGTTCTTGCTTTATAACCTATACAAATCCAGAGGTGCATGATACCTTACGTATTGGTTTTAAAGAATCTCCTCTTTTTTCAGGAGAAATAAACGGTGTTGGTCCCAGATATTGTCCCTCTATAGAAGATAAAATAGTTAGATTTTCTTCTAAAGACCGACATCAACTTTTTGTAGAACCCGAAGGTTGGAATACTTATGAGGTTTATATTAACGGCTTTTCCAGCTCACTAAGTGAAGCAGTTCAATATGAATCTTTACGCAAAGTTCCTGGGTTTGAAAATGCAAAATTTATGCAGTTTGCCTACGCTATTGAATATGATTATTTTCCACCTACACAACTTAAACACACACTCGAAACTAAGATCATTCCCAATCTTTATTTTGCTGGTCAAATCAATGGAACTACAGGTTATGAAGAAGCTGCTGCACAAGGTATTATCGCTGGAATTAATGCAGTTCTCAAACTAAGGGGAGATGATGAGTTTATTTTAAAACGAAACGAAGCTTATATCGGCGTTTTGATTGATGATTTAATTACTAAAGGTGTCGACGAACCTTATCGTATGTTTACCAGTCGTGCAGAATATAGAACCCTATTGCGACAAGATAATGCTGATATAAGACTCACGCCTAAATCTTTTGCCATTGGTTTAGCTGATGAAAACCGTATGCGTAGAGTAGAAGAGAAGCTTATGAAAACTAAAGAATTTATTTCATTTTTACAAAAAACAAGTATACAACCGGACGAAATAAATCCTATTTTATCTGCTGCGGGTACCCCCGAGATAAAACAATCATTAAAATTACACAAAATCGCTTCACGTCCGCAATTGAATTTATACAAATTAAAAAGCCTTCCTTGTGTTAAATCTTTTGTAAATAAAAATAATATTACGGATGAAGTTTTGGAACAAGTGGATATTCATTTAAAATATTCCGGTTATATAGAAAAAGAAAAATTAAATGCCGATAAACTCAACCGCTTGGAGCATATTATAATTCCGGATGATTTTGATTATCATAAAATCAAATCGATATCATTTGAAGGCAGGGAAAAACTTTCCAAAATTCGCCCTAAAACAATTGCACAAGCTAGTAGAATTAGTGGTGTTTCACCAAGTGATATTTCGGTTTTATTGGTCTATATGGGTAGATAGTTTCAAATTTGTTTCACGTGGAACAATAATTTATTGGGCAATAACCGATTTGGAATTTTCCGTTTTTACTTCATCACTGATTATTCTACCATCTTTCAATCGTATAATTCTATTCGCATGTTCTGCAATATCTTCTTCGTGAGTAACTAATATAATCGTGTTGCCTTCTTTATGTAATTGGTTAAATAATTCCATTATTTCCTCCGAAGTTTTAGAGTCTAAATTCCCCGTTGGTTCATCAGCTAATATTATTGAAGGATTGTTTACTAATGCCCTTGCAACTGCAACTCTTTGTCTTTGTCCTCCCGATAGTTCATTTGGCTTGTGCGTCATTCGATCTTCCAACCCCACTTGTTTTAAAACCTCTTTGGCTCTCTCATATCTTTTGGATTTAGAAAAACCTGCATAAATCAAAGGAAGAGCTACATTATCCAATGCAGTAGTTCGTGGTAACAAATTAAATGTTTGAAAGACAAAACCAATTTCTTTATTTCTGATTTCTGCTAATTCTTTGTCGCTGAGTTTTTCCACTTCTTTTCCGTTTAGCTTGTATTTTCCTGAAGTCGGTGTATCCAAAGCTCCCAAGATATTCATTAAGGTGGATTTTCCACTTCCAGATGGTCCCATAAGTGCTACATATTCTCCTTTATTTATTTCCAGATCTATCCCGCGTAATGCTTTTACGACCTCATTGCCCATTTTAAAATGTCTAGCAATATTTTTAAGCTCTATAATTTTCATATTTGTAATCTAATTTTTATTTGTTTACATGCTTGGCTACGTATGTTCAACAATATTATTGATAAAGATTATTTAATATTTTACTCAATACGCTTTTCAATTTTAGTTCCAATACAACAAAAATATAACCCAACATTTTACTTCCGACTCAATAAGAAATATTATCAATCAACCTTACATCTCCTGCATATACAACGATAAATCCCCTGTATTTGTTACCGGAAATTTTTTCTTGGGCGGGTTTTAAGTATTTTTCATCGGCAATTTCAAAATATTCCAACTTTAACAAGGGATGTTTGGCAAATGTATTTGTAACAAATTCTTTTATTTCGTGTATATCAAATGTTTTCCACATCTCTTTTGTTTTCAATAATGTTTTATATATGAAGGGGGCAGCTTTTCTATATTCTTCTGTTAATCTTTTATTTCTCGAACTCATAGCAAGCCCGTCTGTCTCCCGAAAAATAGGAATAGGAACTATTTTAATATTCATTTTTTCTTTTGCTACAAGTTTTCTTATGATTTGCAATTGTTGAAAATCTTTTTCGCCGAAATATGCCCGATCTGGCTGTACAATTTCAAAAAGCTTTTTTACAATAGTTCCGACACCGTCAAAATGTCCCGGACGATGTTTTCCTTCCATCTCAAATTCCAATCCGTCAAAATCGAAATGCTCGGCTTGGATATTTCCATTATAAATGTCGGATGCATCTGGGTAGTAAACAATAAGGTTTGTGTCCAATTTTTTAAGTGTATCAAGATCTTGTTTGAATGTCCGTGGATATTTACGTAAGTCGTCGGGATTATCAAACTGTGTTGGGTTTACAAAAATACTTACTACACTTATATCGTTATCAATTAATGATTGATTTACCAACGCCAGATGACCGGCATGCAGCGCACCCATGGTCGGAACAAACCCAATGCGTTTCCCGTTTTGTTTCAATTCTTTGAGGTATTTGTATAAATCATTTTTAGCTTGGAATATCTTCATTATGAAAAATTTAACGTGTTATATAATCTTATTCGCTTCAAAATTACATTAAAAAATCGTATATTTGTGTTTTAGAACCAAATTCATTTTTATGAAAGGTAAGAATTTTTTAATTGCCTCTTCAGGTATCTATCCTTACATTAACAATAAGGATTATGCTTATTTGGCTTATAAATTGGCTCGTGCTATCAATAGTAAAGGGGGGCAAACAAGAATGTTTATGCCGCGTTTTGGCACAATAAACGAAAGAAAACATCAATTGCATGAAGTAATTCGTCTTTCCGGTGTAAATATTGTAGTTAATGACGATGATATGCCACTTATCATAAAAGTAGCTTCTATTCCCAGAGAACGTATGCAAGTTTACTTCATAGATAATGACGAGTTATTCAAGCGCAAACATATTTTTCGTGATGAAAATGATATATTTTTCAATGACAATGATGCACGATTGATATTTTTTACTAAAGGGATAGTGGAGACTGTAAAAAAATTAAAATGGCGTCCAGATTATATGATAGTAACCGATTGGTTTTCAGCTTTATTACCGTTGTATATAAAAACTTATTATAAAAATGAACCACTATTTCATGATGCAAAAACTTTAGTTGTTTTAAATGATGAAATTTTAAAAAATCCTTTGAATAATAATTTAAAAGAAAAACTGCATTTTGATGAAATACCTTCCGAATTCGTGAAAAAATTGAAAAATCCGGATGTTGATACTTTATTAAAAATTGCATTAAACTTTGCAGATGGAGTGATTGTCAGAACTAATGATATTCCTGATGATATACAAAACATTATTAAGGAAAAAAATCTAAAAATATTAGACGTTTCTGATTTGGATCTGGAAGAACAAGAAGATGAATTAAAAAAACGTGTGTTGGAGGCTTTTGCCGATCAAGACGATGAATAAAACTGAAAAATATTTAATTTATGAAATTTAAGCGAGTAATAATTATAGTCTCTCTGGCTTTGTTTTTTATTAATACCTCATGCAAAAAAGATTTTACTACCGTCGGAAATAATCTTATTGAACAACCTGATTTTGTCGGTAAAGTCTATGACCAAGCCCAAATAACTATATATGACCGGATAGTAGAAAAAGTTTTTTCTACAAATCTTCCAGTGCATGCAATAGGAGTTTATAATAATGATGCTTATGGTATTTTAAAAGCAGAATTAGCAACAACTTTAGCGCCTGACTTAACAAAATTTACTACGGATGGTTTGGGGGACAATACAAAAATTTTAGCTGCCGAAATTAGAATTCCTTATTTTAGTCAAAAGAAAATAGATAATGGAACCACAACTTTTGAAGTAGATTCTATTTATGGGAATGAACCTATGCAAATTAAAGTACACGAACTTAACTATTTACTACCGTCTTACGATCCTGATCAAAATTTAGAAACTTTAAGAAAATATTATTCGGATTTTGATTTTTCTCCATATTTTACTAATATCATAGCCGACACATTGGATTTTACACCCGATTTTTCTCCTTTTATAGAATATGAACGGGAGCAAGACGGAACTATAAAATTAGATGACAATGGCGATCCGCAGGTTAAAGACACCCTGGGTCCCCGATTAATTATTAAAGTAGATACAACCTTTATCAGACAAAAAATATTTGATAAGTCCGGACAAAACGAATTGTTAAGTAAACCTGCTTTTCAAGATTATTTCAGAGGAATTTATTTCGAAATTATTCCTCAAAATAACAACGGTAGTTTTATTATGCCCGATTTTTCGAAAGCCGAAATATATATCCGATATACACACGATATAAATAATGATAATGGAACGCCAGACGATGTTTCCGATGATTTTTTGGAACCTAAATATGAAGAAATACATTTAAAATTTGATACACCCAAAATCAATACTTATCAAAATACTTTTGGTATCGATATGCAAAATGCTTTGGATAATAGTGACTTGATAAACGGTGATGAAAATGTATATATCAAGGGAGATGCCGCAGCCGAGGCTATTATACATTTATTTGGTGAACAAGAAATTTTAGATATCAAAGATCAAAGTTGGATGATTAATAAAGCCGAATTATATTTTTATGTGGATGATACACAGCCCGGGTCTGGAGATTTATTACCTGAAAATTTATTTTTATATGATAAAGAGCATGAAAAACCTCTTATAGATTTTTATGATGAGGAAAATATAAATGCACAAAATAAAATTTTCGGTGGTCAATTGGAAACCGATGATGATGGAAATAAATATTATAAATTTAGTATTACTGAACATTTAAGAAATATCATTGAAAAAGATTCAATAAATGTAGATTTAGCGCTACGTGTTACAAGCAACCCATTAATATACGCACAATTACCTGTGTTTAATGATCCTGATAATCACAGTCCAAAAGGCGTAATTTTGTTTGGTAATCAAACTTCAGTTGTTACTAAAAAACCTAAATTAGTAATTAAATATACATTACCTGAACAATAAAAAATGACTGATAAACCCAATATCAGAAGTCTTTCATTGGATGAATTGACCCTTTTTTTTATTAAAAAAGGCGAAAAATCTTTTAGAGCCAAGCAAGTCTATGAATGGCTATGGAAAAAAAATGCTCGTAATTTTGATGAAATGACTAACTTATCCAAAGATTTGAGAAAATTTTTGGATGATAATTTTAGTATTCCTCATATAAAAATTAAACATTTCCAACGAAGCACAGATGGCACTATAAAAAATGCCGTAACATTGCCGGATAACTTATTGGTCGAATCCGTATTAATACCTACGGAAACCAGAACTACTGCTTGCGTTTCCTCACAAGTCGGATGTTCTTTGGATTGTAAGTTTTGCGCTACAGCACGACTCAAAAGAATGAGAAACTTAACGCCTGACGAAATAGTAGATCAAGTGGTAGAAGCCGATTTGCAAAGCAAACAATATTATGGACACCCTTTAAGTAATATCGTTTTTATGGGAATGGGAGAGCCTTTACTCAATTACGATAATGTAATGAAAGCCATTGAAAAAATAACCTCGGAAAAAGCTTTGGGCATGGCAGCCCGTAGAATAACCGTTTCTACTTCAGGTATTCCCAAAATGATAAGAAAAATGGCTGATGAAAATCCTAAAGTAAAATTAGCCGTTTCTCTCCATTCCGCTATTGATGATATCCGAAATCAAATAATGCCTGTTAATAAACGACAAGGCGGTTTGAAAGAACTTCTTTCCGCTTTGCAATATTGGTATAAAAAAACCAAATCTCGTATCACTTTTGAATATCTTGTTTTCAAAAACATCAATGATGACCAAAAATCCATAAAAGCCCTGGTCAATTTTGCCAAACAAGTTCCTTCCAAAGTCAATTTGATTGAATACAATCCAATAGATAATAACGATACCTACCAACAAGCCGAAGATATAGTTCTGGAACAATATCGTGAAGCATTAAAAAAAGCGGGAATAGTTTCTACTGTTAGACGAAGCCGCGGAAAAGATATTGATGCTGCTTGTGGACAACTCGCTGGTAAAATGATACGAGAATAATTACTTTTTAGAAAAATTATTTTAAACTTTTCATGAAACAATTTCATATTTTTCAAATTTTATTCCAACTACCTTTCTAAGTTTTTTTTAAATTAAGTGAATATTTGGATTTATAACTATTTGATTTAAATAAATATGCGTTAAAAATTTTGACTTTTAGGTGTCCTATTTCAATTCCGTCCTAAATATTTTTTTAAAACAAAAGTAATATTTTGATTTATAATAATTTGAGTGTATTTTTAAGCATTAGGGGATTAAATTCACAGGCAAAAGAATTAAGCCCAATGCCATATAAAGTTCTGCGTCAAATTTTATCATTATAAAATTAATGTATAAATTCCGTATTTGTGTTTTCATCTTTATTATTCCACAGAATAATTTATCACAAATACTAGTAATAAAGCTATTTAAAAAATAATTTAAAAATAAATTCAAAAACTCTTGCGATATGCAAAAAAATGTTATATTTTTGCAACCGCTTTTTAAAACAGGAAGCGTTGAAATAGTTCAGAGTAATAAAAAAGTATAAAAATCTTGGCAA
>JALSPZ010000105.1 GCA_026985675.1 Flavobacteriales bacterium | reverse complement strand
TGGAAACTCATCTTTGGCATTTCTCTTAATGTTTTCCGTTGTTTCTTTATCCAATTTTTCCGGTTTTTGGTTCATCATATTCATTCCCCAAGCTTCATTTCCGTCAAAAGCCATTTGGGTTATTTCTTTTCCTTGCAAATTAAATTTCATCAAGATTTTTCCATCGTTAAACATATAAATTTCCACAGGGATTTCCATTCCTTGCGTTTGAGCTTTGGCTTTAATATGTAGCCCTTCCAATTTTTCCAATTTTTCTTTTCCACCAATGGCGTCCAAGTAATTGTCAATAATTTCATCGGCTGTTTGCGCTTGTATTCCATAACCGAAAATCGTAAGTAATAGGGTAAATAAAATTGTTTTTTTCATAAAATTTATTTTTTAGTTTATATATCAACGATAAAATTAATAAAATGTTACAAATATTTAGGGTTTTAAAATTTTTCCTTTGACATTGATTAAAACTTTATCTTCCAAATACAATTGTTCTTTTTGAAAAAAAAGTTCGTAATTGCGCAAAAGTTTTCTTTTGGTATTTTTGTCATAAGCCGTAATTTCCGCTTGATATTTTCCAATCATTTCATTGGGATTGATTTCTTCAAAAGACAATTGAAAAATTTTATCTACTTTTAAACTATCATATCCATTGACTTTTATCTGCTGCAAATGCGTTTTCCAATCGGAAGTTCGGGTTTTGACAAATATTTTTTTCGCCAGTTTTTCTATATTTTTTCGATTGACATTTTCTTTTTTCCACAAAATCTTTAAATCCAATGCTTGCTGTATTTTTTGACGGGCAATATTTTTCAAATCTTCTTCGGTGATTTCATAATTTTCATCTGCTACTGTTTTTTCGGAAGTAGAAGTTGTATCATTATTTTTAATCTCCGTAGTATATTTTTTCAAATCGGGGGGTGATTTGGAAGCGTTTTTGTTCTTGTTCATACAGCTTCCCAAAAATATTAATAATCCTATGTATATAAATATCCTATTCATAATCAGTTTTTTACACTAAAACGTAAACGATAAATTTTTCCGTTTTTGTATTTTTTATCCAAAATTTCAATATGTTTGACCAAACTCGTAGGGGTCAGCAGTTGCGCAATAAATTCTTCCTTGCTGTAAATTTCAATGCCTTTGTCCTCACCAAACCATTGTTGATAAATGATGGCATCGTCGGCTATCAAATTTTCCAAACGTTTTTGTATTTTTTTCTTATCGGTTTTTGGTTTATTGGAATATCTCCTGAATATCAAAGCATTCACATCGGTGAGCAACATTATTTTACGTTGGGTATTTTCCCGAGTGTGTAACACTATTTTTTTGGGCAAATAGTATGCCGATTTTATTTCCACCGAAACACTATCGTGTGGTGTTTCAAAGCTTAAACAAGATTTTTCGGGTGGGCTGCGAAAAACTCTTTCCTCCGGATCATAAACCTTTATAATAACGGTTTCGTTTACGGGATTGAGATTTTCATCGACAAAACACAGTTTTATTTGCCGGGGTTTGTCTGTTAAATCCGTTAAATTCCAAGCCAATAAAATACTCAAAAATAAAATTCCAGAAATCCAATAGATTTTTTTCAATGATTTTAATTTTACCGAAGAGGAGTTTTTGTTTCGGAAATCCGCCCAATTTTCATATCCTGCATATTTGCTCAACAGATTGAGCATATCGATTCGTGGCAATTTTTCGGGTGTGTTTCTAAAATAATTGTAAAACCATTTTTCACTGACACGTCCTTTGACTTTGTTTAACAAATCCTCTTGAAATTTAACAATTTCCTCACCTCGCCATTGCGAAATATCTTCGGATAGCGTCGTGTTTTCCAAAAGAAAAGTTCGGGTGATTTCTTTTTTTAATTTTTCAAATAATATTTTTTCTTTTTTATCCAAAAATATAAATAACTGATTATCAGAAAAATAAGATTATACAAATATTTTACAAATCCTTTACAACTCCAATGCAAAAATTATTCCGCTTTCGGCAATAGTTTTGAATGATGAAAAAATAATAACACTTAAAATAAATAAATTATGAAAGCAAAAAAAACAAAAAAAGCGGATTTAAACAATTTTTCCACTACATTTTTTTTATTGGGATTGGCCGTAACCTTGGCTGTTGCCAATCGGTTGATCAATTGGAAATTTTATGAAAAAGAAATTGAAATCGGAAAAGTAAATCTTAAAAATTCAGAAGAAGAGAAAACCCTTACGATAAAAATTGACGAACCCGAACCTCAACCCAAACCGAAACCTCGGGAATTAGATAAAATAGAAATTGAAAAGGATGATAAAAAAATAGCTGATGTTATATTCAAACCAACCGACCCCGAAGACAAACCCATTGAGATAGATGATTTACCCGAAACAGCCGACCCTGACGAGGTGGAGGTTAAAGTTGTTCACGCCAATTTTGTAGAGCAAGTCCCGATATTTCCCGGATGTGAAGGCAAAAAAGGAAAGGAATTGAGAAAATGTTTGAATGATAAAATCAATAAATGGGTAGGAAAAAAATTCGATACTTCCTTAGCACAAGATTTGGGACTTTATGGCGAGCGCGTAAGGATTTTTACCGAATTTACCATTGATGAAAACGGAAAGATAATCAATATAAAAGCTCGTTCCAAATATAAAGTTTTGGACAAAGAAGCTACAAGAGTCCTTGCTTCCCTGCCGAAAATGAAACCCGGAATGCAAAATTATCGCAAAGTTCGTGTAACTTATAATTTGCCAATAGTTTTTGATGTGGGGGAAGATTAAAAATAAAATCTATCCTTCTTTTTAAAGGGCATAATACAAATTGTTATGCTCTTTTTTAAATTTGATATAACTAAAAAAGTAGTTAAAAATAAGTTAATTTTATATTTTTTTATTATTTTTTTTATATATTTGACAAGAATTCCGTCCTAAATATTTTTTTAAAAGAAAAGTAATTTTTTGATTTATAATAAGTTGAGTGTATTTTTAAGCATTAGGAGATTAAATTCACAGGCAAACGAATTAAGCCTTATCGGCATACGAGGATTTTTCGTAAAATTTGAAGTGAATGGAACGTAAGACTGTCTGCTGTTTGAGGTTACGTTAAGGTTGTATTTAGAAAAATTATTCAACCGAGTTCAGACAGTTTAGTGTAATGAACAAAAAATTTAGAAAAATACTCGTCAGCCTAGATTTTTTGTTACTTTTTCATCGATGGAAAAAGTAAAAATTAAATTTATTTAGGACAGGATTGATTTGACAACAATAACTGATTAAATTTTTATACTATGAAACGATTATTCTTTTTACTATTTATGGCTTTTAGCTTTACAATTTTCGCCCAACAAAAAATAAATTACAAGGCGGTTTTTCAATACAAAAAAATTGTAGATGAAAAGGAGAAAGCCAGACGTGATTCCTTAGCAAAAGCCAATCCGGAAATGGCTGATGTAATGAAAATGATTCGGAAAAAATTTGATAATCGTGAATTTGAAATGTATTTTGATAAAGATGAATCCATATATAAACAAATACAAAAGTTAGATGCTCCTACCAAAACGGAAG
>JALSPZ010000104.1 GCA_026985675.1 Flavobacteriales bacterium | reverse complement strand
TATCTCAAAAATATCGTAATGAATCATCGATTTTTATGAAAATTATCAGCTTTTTTCAAAGTTTTAGTAATTTAAACTAAAATAAAATGGTTCTAAATAAAGAAAAATCAAATACATAAAAAAACCTGTCCGAAGACAGGTTGTAAATACTTTCAATATAAAAAATTATATCTCAATCGTCTCTCCGATAGGCAATAAAATCAATTCTTTTCCTGCTTTATCAAATGCTGATTTTGCTTTATCGTGATCGATTGCAATCAATGGCCAAGTATCGTAATGATAACCTAAAATTTTATTGGCTTTTACATAGTCGGAAGCAATAACGGCGCTGTCTATTCCCATAGTAAAATTATCTCCAATAGGTAAAATCGCCAAATCAAGTTTTGTAAATAACGGGATGAGTTCCATATCTTTGGTCAATCCGGTATCTCCTGCGATATAAACGGATCTTCCTTCACTTTCCAAAACATATCCGGCAGGATTACCTCCGTAAGTTCCATCGGCAAAACTACTGGAATGCCAAGCATTAACCATAGTAATTCTTCCAAAATCAAAATTCCAACTTCCTCCATGATTCATTGCATGTCCATCAATGCCAAACTTGGAGAAATATGTAACGATTTCAAAATTTGAAATCAGTCTTGAAGCAGGGTTGTTCTCGGCAATTGTTTGCACATCCAATACATGATCCTGATGAGCATGTGTTACCAAAATATAATCGGCTTCAATATCATCAATATTGATTTTATCTTTGGACACCGGATTTTCTGAGATAAAAGGATCTACAATTATTTTTTTCCCGGCAGTCTCAATAAGAATAGTTGCATGACCCAAAAATGTGATTTTCATAACATTATCTTTTTATGAATTTGTATTGCAATTTACAAAATTTTGAAGCATAAATCAAGATTATTTAAAAATTATAATTTAAAGTGATCAGATAAAAATCATCCAATTTATCAATTGAAAATGTCGTTTTGTTATTCTTGTATTTTTTCACAAACAACAATGCAGTTCCTACGCCGATACTTGCACCGCCCAATACATCCCAAAAATCATGACGATTGGCATGAATACGAGTATATCCTACCCAAGCGGCTAATAAATATGCGGGAACTCCTATTTTCCATCCATAACGTAGTTGCAAAAAAGATGCACCTGAAAAAGCCGCCGTAGTATGACCGGATGGAAAAGAAAATTTATCTGAATTGTCGGGTCTTGGTTTTTGAATGATCCTTTTTAAACTATGCGTAATTATCAGAGCAGAAGCAAAAGATTTGACAAATTGCCAATGCGGTTGATCACTATCTTGATAAAAATAAGTAGAAATAATAGCACTTGCAGGTAAAGCTATTTGAAAAAAATCTCCTGATTTTCTTATAGATTCTTGTGCATTTAAATTAAATTTTATCAATAAGACAAATAGCAGCACATTAATTTTTAATAATTTTATAACCATCCAATTCACATTTGAAAAATTTTAGCTTTTTTTCTTTTGTCGACCTATCTAAAACTACTCGAATGTTTTGCAAACCTCTATGTGTAATTTAATTGGCAATTTCTGTTTTAACAGGAAATTGTTCTGATTGAGTGGACTTAGAGGCTTCATTCTTTTGAAAAAATACAAAAAGATAATTATCAATATAGCTAATAGTGTAAATCTAAACCTTTTCATTTACTAAACTTATAGAGCAATATAATAAAAAAGGGACACCAATAAATGCCCCTTTGATTTTCTTACTAAAAAATATAAGCTTATAAGGCTTTTATCTTATCCAAAAGTGCATTTACCGTTTCTTCGTATTCTTTATTTAATTCTTTGTAAAAAGCTTTTTTGTCTTCCGCTTTTTTTCCTTGATTGATTTTATCTTTTAAATCTTCATAAGCCGCAACCGCTTCATCGATAATTTCTTCAACTTTTGCGTCTGCTATTTCAGGTTTTAAAGTTTTTTTGAACAATACTTCATCAATAACTTCGCCAAAAATATAGTTTATTTCCTTTTTAAAATCTTTTATACTTGCCATAATTTATTTTTTTTATGTTTCAATGTGCAAATTTACGAATAAATCCTAATTATACTCGATTTTCCTCCATTAAAATCAAAGCAAAAACCGCATAATTGATAATATCCAGATAATTGGCATCCACTCCTTCGGAAATATGTGTTTTTCCTTGATTTTCTTCTATTTGTTTCACCCGATACAGTTTCTGTATGATTAAATCCGTAATGGAACTGATACGCATATCCCGCCAGGCTTCTCCGTAATCGTGATTTTTGGCTTCCATCAAAGATTTGGCTTGGGCGATTTTTTCATCGTATAATTTTACGGCTGTATCCAAATCCATATCGGGTTGTTCGGCAATTCCTTTATCCAATTGTATCAATGCCATTGCCGCATAATTTATCAATCCCAAAAATTCGGATGCTTGTCCTTCATCCACTTTTTGTTCTTTGGCTTCTTGAAGTTGCCTGATTCTAGAAGCTTTGATATACATTTGGTCGGTGAAGGAAGGCATTCGCAATACACGCCAAGCACTTCCGTAATCTTTCATCTTTTTGATAAATATTTCACGGGCTTTGCGGATAACCTCATCAAATTGTTTTGAAGTTTTTTGCATCAATTCTAAAAATTTTGTGTAAATTTCGGATATTTTTTTTAATTAGAAAAACTTCCAAAACAATTATGAAAAAAATAGCGGTATTTTGCGGAGCAAGTTCGGGTTTTGACCCTGTTTATACACAAGAAGCAAAAAAAATGGGAAAAATCCTAACCGAAAAAGGTATTACCGTTATTTTCGGCGGTGGAAAAGTGGGAATGATGGGGGCTTTGGCAGATGAAATTCTCAGCTTACAAGGTGATATTACCGGAATTATTCCGCATTTTCTCAGGCACGAAGAAGTAGAACATGACAAAGTAAAAAATATGTTGGTTTCCAAAGGTATGTCCGATAGGAAAATCACCATCAGCAAAATGGTTGACGGATATATCGCTATGCCGGGTGGATTTGGAACGCTTGACGAAGTTATGGAAGTATTGACATTGGGACAATTACATATCGAACATAAACCCATCGGTTTCCTAAATACCAAAGGTTTCTTTAATCCGTTGATACAACAATTTGATTTAATGGTAAAAGAAGGATTTCTCAAACAAGAAAACCGTGATATGGTGCTTATTGATGAAAATCCCGAAAGATTATTAAAAAAAATGGAAAATTATATTCCCCCGAAAGTCAGTAAAATGATTGATACCGTTGCTACCATAAAACCGTCAAAAAAATAATTATGTTACTTAAAAAAATCAAAACTCATAAAAATTTGGATTTTTACAAAGCGGATATTAGCTCATCCGTAGATTTGCCATTTGTAGATGAAGGAATAGTTGCCGGATTTCCTTCGCCTGCACAGGATTATATGGATTTGACTTTGGACTTAAACAAAGAACTTATCAAACATCCTTCGGCTACCTTTTACGGAAGGGTTAAAGGAAATTCCATGATAGATGCAGGTATTAATGACGGAGATATTTTGGTTATCGACCGTTCGTTGGATTATCGTAACGGAATGACTGCGGTATGTTTTATCGATGGGGAATTTACGGTAAAAAAACTTAAAATTGAAAAGGATAAAATTTGGTTAATGCCCGCAAATTCCGATTTTCAACCCATTGAAGTTACTCCCGATAACGATTTTATGATTTGGGGAATTGTTACTTATGTTATTAAGAATTTAGTTTGACGAAAAACTATCCAACCAAGCAATAAAATCATTAAAACATTCATTGTTTACTTCGTGTCCCATAGCATATTCTTTGTATAGATGTTTAATATTTCTTTCTTGCAGATAGGGTGATATTTTTCGGGCTAATTCAATAGGGATTATATCATCATATAACCCATGGGAAACAAAAAAATCCAAATTTTTATATCTTGAAAAATCTTCGTTTACCGGCATAATATTTTCATTGATATAACCGCTTAAAGCTATAATTTTTCGGTATTGCCCGGGATAATTCAGGGCTAAGGCATAACTCAATATCGCTCCTTGACTAAACCCCAATAAATTGATATTATTTTCATCCAGATGGTATTCGGCAATCAATTTTTTTGTAAAGTTTGATAAATCCAAAACCCGTTGCATCGCAGTTAGATCGTCAGAAATTTTATTTTGTCGACTATCCAAAAAGATATCATACCATGCAAATCCGCCCCATTCCAAGGATTGGGGGGCGCGCAAACTAAATATGTGAAAAGTAGAAGGTAAATAATCGGCAAAAGCATATAAATCGGTTTCGTTACTTCCATAGCCATGTAACAAAATAAAAGCAGGAGATTTTTTATCTTTATTAATGGATGGACGATGTAAAAACTTGAAATCGGTCATCTATTGATTTTTTTCTTCCGGATGAAAAAAACCTCTTTGTTTTAGCCAATTTTCCAATATTTTGTTGAATTCCTGCGGGTGTTCCATCATAGGAGCGTGTCCGCATTTATCAATCCAATATAAATCGGCATCCGGCAAAAGTCTTTTGAATTCTTCCGCTACATCCGGCGGGGTTACATTATCGTTTTTTCCCCAGATTAAACAAACCGGAAAATTCATATTGGGCAAATCTTTTGCCATATTATGTCGGATGGCACTTTTGGCAAGCGCCAAGGTTCTGATGACTTTCATCCGGTCATTGACCACTCGAAAAATTTCATCAACCAATTCTTTGGTAGCTACTTTGGGATCATGAAAAACTTCTTGGGCTTTTTTCTTGATATATTCATAATTATTTCGTTTGGGATACGAATCTCCCATTCCTTTTTCATAGAGTCCGCTACTTCCGGTTAATACCAAACCTAAAACTTTTTCGGGGTGTTTGGATGCATAATAAAGTGCTACATGCCCGCCAAGCGAATTTCCTAGAAAAATTGCTTTATCAACTTTTTTATAATTCAAAAAATCATGCAAATATTTTGAAAATCCTTTGACACTCGTTTTTAACAAAGGAAAAGTGTAAACGGGAAGCTCCGGCATTAAAACTTTGAAATTTCGAGAAAAATAATTAATGGTCTGATCAAAATTACTCAGACCTCCCATTAATCCATGTAATATTACCAATGGAGGTCCTTCCCCTTTTTCAATATATTTAAAACCATTCTCTTCCTTAATCATAAGGTTGTTTGTTTTTGCATGACAAAACAAAAATACAATAATTTTTTATTTTTCAAATCGAATATAATTGTAAAATTGGAGATCAAATATTAAAGTTTATTTTATTTTTTGTCCAAAGTTTTTTTTATCCATTGTCCATATTTGGATTGTCTGATTTCTGTTGGTAGTTGTTTATAAATTGTATCCAAGATTTTATGATTATCATAAAAATCAACATAACCGACATAAGCTCCTACCGGAAGATTTTTGTTATTAAAAACAAAATTAAGTTGATAAAGTTTCCTTCTTTTTTCCAATCGGTCAGCCACCTGTGTGATACTATCGAGAAGTTTTTTATCGGATTGTTTAGCTGCTTGAAATTTGGCTTGAAACAAGTCTAATTGCTTATCATTAAATTTTTGCATCATATTTTTATATTCTTCCCATTTTCGTTGTTGTTTTCCACCTTTTATTCGGGCATTTACTGCAAAATTTTCTAATAAAGTATGTATTTCAATAGTATCGGAAGGAGCGGCAAAAAATAAAATTTTTCCTTCTTTTATTTCGGGTAATTCAAGTATCAAAATTTGAGGTTCGTCCAATTCGGTTTTAAATTCAAATTGTTCTTTTCCATCTACTTTGATTGAATCTATGGAGTAAACTGAATCATAATTAATTTTTTTAAGTAAAAGTGTCCCCAGTCGTAAACCTTTTACTTGTCCTTTTACGGTTAATTTTCCTTGATGATTATTTTTAAGATTAGAACAAGAAAACAAAATTACCCCCAATAAAAATGTAAGTAAAACAAGTCTTTGCATATGAAATATTTTAGTCCAAAAATAATAATTTATTTTGTGATAATACTTATCCAGAACAAAAAACAGTCTGTAAATACAGACTGTTTTTTGTTTAATTATATCTATAAAAATTATAAATTACTGTTCCTCAAATAATTCAAGGCACTACCTGCTTTAAACCATTCGATTTGTTGTGCATTATAAGTATGATTGGCTGTAATGATATCAATGGATTTATCAGGATGTTCAATCTCAATAGTCAAAGGTTTTCCGGGGGCAAATTCATTTAGATCTACAAAATTAAAACGGTCATCCTCTTGAATTTTATCATAATCCGCTTCATCGGCAAAAGTTAGTGCCAACATTCCTTGCTTTTTCAAATTGGTTTCGTGTATTCTGGCAAATGATTTTACCAAAACGGCAATTACCCCCAAATGACGAGGTTCCATTGCGGCGTGTTCCCTTGACGAACCTTCGCCGTAGTTATGGTCACCAACAATCACACTTTGCAATTTGGCTTCTTTGATATCTCTTGCCACCTTGGGAACCGGTTCATATTCACCTGTTATAGGGTTCTTCGTTTCACCGGCTTTTCCCGTAAAAGCATTTATGCCTCCTAACAATAAATTGTTGGAAATATTATCCAAATGTCCACGATATCTCAACCAAGGACCTGCCATAGAAATATGGTCGGTGGTACATTTTCCAACAACTTTAATCAACAAAGGTGCATCATAAATATTGTCGCCATTCCACGCAGGAAATGGAGTCAACAATTGCAAACGTTCAGAATCAGGTTTTACAACCACTTCTATATTCGAACCATCTTCAACAGGTGGAATATATCCCGGATCATCCACTTCAAAACCCTGTGGTGGCAATTCCCAACCACTGGGATCTTCAAATTTGAATCCGTCTATATCATCAGTTTCGGGATTAAAATCCAAACGTCCTGAAATTGCGGTAGCCATCACCATTTCGGGCGATGCTACAAATGCGTGTGTATTCGGATTACCATCGGCACGTTTGGCAAAGTTACGGTTGAATGAATGAACAATTGTATTTTTAGGATTTCCCTCGATATCATCTCTACGCCATTGTCCGATACAAGGTCCGCAAGCATTGGTAAAAATAGTAGCTCCTAATTTTTCGAATACTTCCAAAATGCCATCTCTTTCAGCAGTATAACGCACTTGTTCCGAACCGGGATTAATACCGATTTGTGCTTTGGGTTTAATTCCTTTTTCCAAAACTTGACGCGCTACTGAAGCAGCACGGGATAAATCTTCATAAGATGAATTGGTACAAGAACCTATCAGTCCCCATTCAACTTTTAAAGGCCAATCGTTTGCTTTGGCTACTTCTTTCATTTTTGAAACCGGTGTATCTCTATCAGGTGTAAAAGGTCCATTAAGATAAGGTTCCAATTCACTCAAATTTATTTCTATTACTTGATCATAGAATTTTTCGGGATTTTCATAAACTTCAGGGTCAGAGCGCAAGAAATCCTTGATTTCATTGGCAGCATCGGCTACATCATCACGGCCTGTTGCACGTAAATATCTCTCCATTGCCTGATCATAGGCAAAATTGGAATTGGTTGCTCCAACTTCTGCTCCCATATTACAAATGGTTCCTTTTCCGGTAGCTGAAATAGATTCCGCTCCTTCGCCGAAATACTCTATAATAGCTCCTGTTCCACCTTTAACGGTTAAGATACCGGCTACTTTTAAAATGATATCTTTAGGCGCAGCCCAACCGCTTAATTTTCCTGTCAATTTTACGCCTATCAATTTAGGCCATTTCAATTCCCAAGGCATTCCTGCCATTACATCCACAGCATCAGCTCCTCCTACTCCAATGGCTACCATTCCCAATCCGCCGGCATTCACCGTATGAGAATCAGTTCCAATCATCAAACCCCCGGGAAAAGCATAATTTTCCAAAACCACTTGGTGTATAATTCCCGCTCCGGGTTTCCAAAAACCAATTCCATATTTTTTTGAAGCAGATTCCAAAAAATTATAAACTTCATTGTTTTTGTTAATTGCTTCTTGTAAATCTTTACTTACTCCTTGGTATGCTTGAATCAAGTGGTCCAAATGTACAGTAGAAGGAACGGCAACTTTTTCTTTACCGGCTTGCATAAATTGCAAAATTGCCATTTGTGCCGTTGCATCTTGCATTGCAACACGATCAACTTTAAATTCTACATAATCTTTTGCTCTTTGAAATTCTCTTGTAGGTTCACCTTCCCAAAGATGAGAATATAGAATTTTTTCAGAAAAAGTCATAGGACGTTTTAAGATTTTTCTTGCTTTCTCTACACGCTCGGGTAAAATCTTGTAAACCCCTTTTATCATATCGATATCAAATGCCATAATATTTATTTTTTAATGCGTAACAAAAATAAAAAAATTTGAATATAAAGAGCTATTGAATGTCATAAAATTAAAAAATAGGGATATTTTATTAAATTATACAAAAGTTTAAAAAAATAAATCTATTTTGTTTGTTGTTCTATATTATAACGCTTTACTTCTTTATTTTGACTAATGAGCATTTCTCCGAGAAAACCAGCCAAAAAAAACTGACTTCCCAAAATCATAGCGGCCAAAGCAATATAAAACCAAGGGCGATCCGTAACCAAATGTGTAGGAATATTGTAATAAAGTTTATATGCCTTAACCAACAATATTCCGGCGGCAGCCAGTCCTCCAATTATAAACATCAAAATTCCCAAAGCACCGAACAAATGCATAGGACGTTTGGCAAATCGTGTTAAAAACCAAAGCGTAATCAAATCCAAAACACCTTTGATAAATCTATCGGAACCAAATTTGGTTTGTCCATATTTTCGAGCTTGATGCTTAACTACTTTTTCTCCTATTTTTGAAAATCCGGCATTTTTAGCCAAAAACGGAATATACCGGTGCATCTCGCCATAAACATTAATATTTTCTACGACTTCTTTTTTGTAGGCTTTCAATCCGCAGTTAAAATCATGAAGTGGCAAACCCGAAACTTTTCTTGCCGCCCAATTAAATAGTTTTGAAGGTATGTTTTTCTTTATTTTGGAATCGTAACGCTTTTTTTTCCAACCGGAAACCAAATCATAATCCTCGTCAATAATCATTTTATAAAGTTCGGGGATTTCTTCGGGATTGTCTTGCAAATCTGCATCCATAGTAATGATTACATCACCCTCCGCTCTTTTAAAACCCGCATGTAAAGCTTGTGATTTTCCGTAATTCGCTCTGAATTTAATCCCTTTTACATTTGAGTCTTGTTTGGCAAGATCAGTTATAATTTGCCAGGAATTATCCGCGCTTCCGTCATCTATAAAAATTATTTCATAACTAAATGAATTTTCTTTCATTACAGCGGTAATCCACCGGTATAATTCCGGTAAAGATTCTTCTTCATTTAATAACGGAATAACTACCGAAATATTCATATCTATTGATACATTTGGTTTTTGGGCTTAAAAAAGAAACCGGCTATTAGCCCCCCTATTAAACCATAGAGTAAACCTACAAATATCTGCCCGAAAAGACTAAACGGAATAAAAAATTTACGGGTAATCTCCATTTGTTTTTCAATCATTTCTTCATTGTAGGAACCCTGTTTTTCTAAGATACTTCTAGAAATTTCGAGCGCCTGATCAATTGCTTGCGGATTTATATAGGCATAATAAAGAGCAGAATAAATTGCAGTAACTATCCCTCCCAGCAAACCGATTAATAATCCAATTTTAATAGATTTTCCCAAACTGATTTCACCGCCTTGTTTTACATAAGTTCTAACGGCTACTATTGGAATACTGATAAATAGCATTAAACCTAAAAAACTCAAAATAGAAGTTGTAGTATTAGGTTCAGCTGTTTTGGGGGTAAAAGCAAAAAATAATATCGCAACGATGGCATAAAGTGCCGAAAAATTCAAAATAATACTGTTGAGTTGTTTTTTATTTTCCATAATTTTAATTGTAATTTTGTTTCATATCTAGTTTTTCATAAATAGAATTGTTTGATTTATATTCAGGAATCAATTCTTTTAACAAAGATACAATTTCAATTGGATTCATTTGATGAATTAAAGAAAATTTATTAATTAGTTCATCTACTTTTTTGCATTCGGGATTTGGAATATTGGCTATTTTGATTTTTTCATGATAAGTCGGTAAATCGGATTCTTCTTTACCCAGGGTTTCTTCAAAAAGTTTTTCTCCCGGGCGTAAACCGGTAATTTTAATATCAATTTCATCTGGGAAAGATTTGCCGGATAGATGTATCATTTTTATTGCCAAGTCATATATTTTAACCGGTTCTCCCATATCAAAGACGAAAATCTCTCCTCCGTTTCCCATACATCCGGCTTCCAAAACCAATTGACAAGCTTCGGGTATAGTCATAAAAAATCTCTTTATTTCCTTATGAGTAACGGTTAATGGACCTCCTGATTGGATCTGTTTCTTAAATAATGGGATAACCGAACCGTTAGATCCCAAAACATTGCCAAAACGTGTAGTGATAAAACTTGTTTCCAAATATTTTTTCTGAATACAAGATGCATAAATTTCAGCCGCTCTTTTGGTTGCACCCATAACATTAGTCGGATTAACCGCTTTATCCGTGGATACCATTACAAATTTTTCCGCTTTATACTTTACAGCCAGCTTCATTATATTTATACTTCCCAAAACATTGACCTTTACCGCCTCATAAGGATTTTCTTCCATAAGTGGCACATGTTTGTAGGCAGCTGCATGAAAAACCATATCCGGACGATATTTATCAAAATATTCTTCGATTTTATATCTATCCGTAATATCTGCTACAATAAACTTAAAATCTCCTATAAATTTCTTTCTAATAAAATCTTGCTGCAAATCATACAAGGGAGATTCGGATTGATCCAATAAAATAAGTTTCTCAGGGTTATATTGAGCAATTTGATTAGCCAATTCAGAACCTATGGAACCTGCCGCACCTGTAATTAGTACAGTTTTGTTTTTAAGTTCTTTTTTTATTTTTGGATTATCAATTTTTATAGGAATTCTGTTGAGTAATTCCTCAATATTTACATCTTTAATTTCATTGGTTTTGAAAGCCCCTTGTGTCCATTTATCAATATGCGGAACTGTTTTTACTTTCAATCCTATATCTATGAATTTGTTCGCTAAATCCAACAATTCCAAAGGAGATGCTTCCGGTTTACTAATAATAATTTCTTCAATCTTATTATATTTTACAAATTCCGAATCGATTTCATCAAGTGAATAAACATTTTTCCGATGGATCTTTTTATGAATAAATTGTTTTCTATCATCTACAAAACCTATAATATTATAAGAATTATCCCTATCAGAAATTAAAATATCATAAGTCGTAGCCCCACTATTGGCTCCATAAATTAATGCATTTTTTGAGTGTTTAGAATTAAATATTAAGTAATAATAAATACTTTTATAAAAAACCCTGCTCCCGATTAACAAAAAAGTACTTACAAAAAAGTTAAAACCTACCACGGACAATGGTATATTAAATCTATCATAACCGGGAATTTTTCTACTAATGAAAACAATTAAAAGTGAAAAAAAAGTCATAATAAAAGTAGCGATACTTACATTTTCGGCGTCTTTTATACCCGTATGTCTAATAATACCTTTATATGAACCTGTAATTAAAAAACTAATAAACGCAAGAAATGCTATTAACGGAATTTGATAATGTATATCATGACTTCCAAATTTAAATTCAAAATTAAATCGTATAAGATACGACAATATAAAGGAATTGATTACCAAAAATATATCTATCAAAAGCACGACCCAGCGAGGGGATGAATAAGTAACTATTTTTTGTAAAAAATTATTAAATTTTAAGTATGTTGATTTTATTTTCAATGTTTATATAAATTTTTTAACAAAAATAATAAATTATTTGTTTTATTCACTCAAACAGGAAATTAATATTTGTGATTTATAACTAATTTCGTGCCATTCTTTATCCGGTTTACTGTTTTCCAAGATTCCGCCCCCGGCATAAATACTAATTTTATTGGAATCTTGAATTTCCATACTTCGGAGATTGACATATAGATAAGATTTCTCGGGATGAAATAAACCTAAAAATCCTGTATAATATTTTCGATTATATTTTTCAATTTGTGTAATATATTTTTGGGCTTTATCTGCCGGTAAACCACAAACAGCTGGTGTAGGATGTAATTCTAAAATCAATTTATTTAAAGTGTCCTTTAAAATTTTCGAAGAAAACTTGCTTTGAATATGAGCTATTTTTCCTTGAAAAACCGTTTGCGGTTGACTTATTTTATAATCATGCGCATAAGCTTTTAATTTTTTTTCAATATATTCGGTTACCAATGCTTGTTCTTGTATTTCTTTTGTTGACCAAATCAAAGGTTCATTTTGTTTTACAGGTAAAGTTCCTGCCAATGAAACAGTTTTGAATATATTTTTTTCATAAGCTCCCAAAAGCTCCGGAGTTGCCCCCATCCAAGTACCGACTGACGGATGATGCCAAAGCCAAACCAAAGCATTATCATAATTGTGCATCAAATTTATTAAGGAGTTTTCCCAATTAAAATTTTTTGTGTCGATTTCAATTTTAGATGAAATAACCAACTTTTGTAAAGATTTTTCTTTTTTGATAATATCAATAGCTTGTTCTACCTTAAAAATATGTTCTTTTTTTAATTGCTCACGATTAATGATTTCGTAGGATAAATTTTTATTTTTAAACGCAATAATGGAATTTAATAAAAATTCTTGTGATTTGGATTGATTCAGAGGAAAAACTATCGGTTTGTTCTCCTTAACGTCATAAGGATAAAAATAAAATCCGGGGGTTTCTAAAAACCAATCTTCATAAAGTTTATTATCCGTTTGATGTATAATTCTGACAATTGAAGTATTTGGAAGTTTATATACAACAAATGCTTTGGAAAAATCAACCTGTTCCGAAAGTTTCATAATCATCTTTTCTTTGGCAACACAATATTTGTCAATTTGGAGTGAGCTATCAATTGGTCCGCTTCATCTTTAATAATGATCTCCCATAGATGTGTTGTTTTTCCCAGATGTATAGGTTTTGCCGTAGCAAATATAGTTCCTTCTTTTTTGCTTCTTAAATGATTGATTGAAAGTTCAATTCCTCTAACGTCCACATCATCACGATTTAAAAAAATATACGAAGCCGTGCTTCCAACCGTTTCCGCCAAAGCTGCCGTTGCTCCACCGTGTAACAAACCCATCGGTTGATGCACTTTTGAGTTTACAGGCATTTGTGCAGTTAAGGTTTTATCTCCAATCGAAGTAAATTTTATTTCCAAGGTTTCCAGCAAAGTGTTTTTTATGGTTTTTCGGTTTATTTCTTCTAACATTTTTATTTGTTCCATTGCATTAAAATCTTTTGTTTTTCAAAAATACATAAAAAATTGATACGCCGTGTTTCTACGGCAATATAAAGCGTCGGCGTCGCTCAAAGCGACGCCGACGCTGCTAAACATCGATTAAACTCTACCAATCCTTATCGGTTTTTTTACGTTTTCCACTTCCTTTCATTTTCTTAACAGCGATTTTCTTTTGAGTTTTCTTTTCTTTGTTTTTTAATCCTACAAGCAATTGTTTTATTTGTTGTGGAGATAATTTGCTTTTAGGTTTTTGTCCTTGCTTTTTCTCTTGTTTTTTCTTATCTCCTTTTCCTTGTTTATTTTGCTGTTGCTGCTTATTTTGTTGCTGTTTATTATCTTTCTTTTTATCTCCTTTATTATCTTTTTTATTTTTATTTTTATTATTTTTATTATCTTTTTTATTCTTGTTTTGGTCTTTGTTTTGCTTATTTTTATCCTTGTTCTTTTGGTCTTTATTTTGTTTCTTATTCTGATTTTTGTTTTTA